>SZPB01000004.1 GCA_030263535.1 Cytophagia bacterium CHB2 | reverse complement strand
TTGCTCATAACACTGGCTCCCGCAACAGCATATCCTTGATCAGATCAAGCTGGGCTTCAGCACGCGCCATTTCTTCCTGCATACGCTGTTGGCGGGTAGCCAGTTCGGCTTCACTGGTTTGATAGCTTTGAATTTGCTGTTGCAGTTCATTGATCTGCTTGAGGCGTTCAGTGGCGAGCTTTTCAGCTTCATCGCGCTGCTTTGTTTGCGCTGTTTTTTCCTGTTCCAGTTGTGTCAGGGTTTGTTTTTGCTGCACCTGTACTTGCTTCAGCGCTTCAATTTCACGCGAGCCGGGCGCGGAGCCACGCACGTCAACGCCGGCAATAGCTGGTGGCGGCGGCAAAATCACCGTGCAGCCGGTGCGTGCGGCTTCATCGTGCGCGTGTCCGACGCGAATACCAGGAACATCACAAAGAGATTCGGGCATGAATAAATCAACAAGGAAGGTTAGAGCTGAATTCTGCGATACCGCAACTCACACCGCTGATAATACCGGGTTCACCGAAATCGCCCGTGAACAACGTCTGCCGGCCTTGGGCCGGAACTACTTCACCATCGTCGGTTTCAAGCCGCGGCGAAAAAACGACATTTTCTTGGCTTGTGAATCTTCGCTAATGCCGCGCTCGCTAAAAAAGAAAAGGTCGCTGATCATCAGTCCGATGGAATTGCGCAACGGCTTCCAGTTCTCGCGATAGGCTTCGCTATCGACCGTTGTGCCGTCCTTGTCTTTCACGACCAAACGCACGCGCTGCGGGTTTTCGCGATTGATCATAAACGGCGAATGGGTGGTGTAGATGATCTGATTTTTGATGGAAAGATCTTCCATCACTTTGATCAAATCCTTTTGGCCGGCAGGATGCAAATGAATACCGGCTTCGTCAACCAGAAAAATAAATTCGTTGGCGCGTGCATCGACCGTTTGCGCAATGAAGTTAATGTAAAACGACAGATACCAGCGAAAGCCCAGGCTGCGCGATTCGGGTGTGTCAAAAACCGTTGTGCCATCGGAAATGTCAATATAAAGAATGTTGCCGTTTACATTCAGCTTGATTTCGATGGTCGGCTCCTGCGACCAGGCGCGGCGAATTTGTTGCGTGATCAAGCGTCCGGCTTCTTCGCTGGCGCGGCGGCCGCGCGTCGAATCCTCAAAAATGATTTCCGGATTGTTGATGCCGCCAATGCGCAGGAGATTGCGTTCGGTGCGATAATAATCGCCGCCGTCCATCAAATCGCTGAGGGTCGCCCGGTTCTTGAGTAATTGTATCACATCGAAATAGAGCAGCTTGGGGAGCGAGGCCAGGAACATGTCTTTTTCACGCAGCGCGATTTCCGACTCTCCGACAAACACATGATAGTCATCCAGGCTCGGGCCTTCTTTTTTGACCAGGATCGTTTCGCTGTCCTTGAAAGCTTCATTAAAGCGCAACAAGTTGCGGCGGTTTTCTTTTGAAATTTGGGAAAATTCCAGCGCGACTTCCGGACACTTGCCTTGATAATAATAATCCGAGTATTGACACGTCAGGGTGCTATCAAACGGCGAACCGGGGCTAAACGAATGAAGCGCCTTGAGAATGTTCGTTTTGCCACTCTCGTTGGCGCCCACCAGCGAAGTAATTTTGGCGTCGAGCGGAAATGCCAGCTCGAAAATTGATTTATATGCTCTAACAAAAACTCGTGAAATAATCATGAGCGGCCTCTACCAATAGGTATTCTAAAAAACGACAAAGCCCGATCTAAAGATGACAACAAAAGATCGGGCTGAATCCTTTTACGAATATGAAATCAATTTTCCACGGCCTCGGATTCCGGCTTTTCTTCGTCCGCAGGCGGTACGGCTTCGGGCTTGAATGCGCTCTTTTCAACGACATGGCGCGACGCCTCGACAAACTCCAAATCATCGCCCTGTCTTTCGACTTTGATTTGGCTGCCGTCGCTGAACTTGCCGCGCAGAATGTTCTCGGCAATCGGGTCTTCGATGGTCTTTTGAATTACGCGCTTCAATGGCCGCGCGCCGTAAACCGGATCAAAGCCTTTCTCGGCGATGAAGTCTTTGGCGCTTTCGGTGAGATCGACGCGAATCTGGCGATCCGAGACTTTCTTCAACATCTCGCTGATCACGATGTCAATGATTTGATTCATGTGTTCGCGCGTCAAGCTGCGGAAGACGACGATTTCATCGACGCGATTGATGAACTCCGGATTGAACAGGCGCTTGACTTCTTCCATGATCTTGCTCTGCATTTTGGAATAATCAACTTCGCCTTCATCAGTCGAGAAACCGTAACCGCCGACTTTCTTGATTTCGCGCGCGCCGACGTTCGAGGTCATGATAAGAATCGTGTTTTTGAAATCGACTTTGCGGCCGAGGCCGTCGGTGAGATGGCCGTCGTCAAGAATTTGCAGCAGGATGTTAAAAACATCCGGATGCGCCTTTTCGATTTCATCAAAAAGCACGACGGAGTACGGATGGCGCCGCACTTTTTCCGTCAATTGCCCGCCTTCTTCATGACCCACGTATCCCGGAGGCGCGCCGGTGAGACGCGAGACCGCAAACTTTTCCATAAACTCCGACATATCGAGGCGGATCAACGCATCTTCTTTTTCGAAAAGATATTTTGCCAATTCCTTCGCGAGCTGCGTTTTGCCGACGCCGGTCGGACCCAGAAAGATGAACGAGCCAATCGGCCGGTTCGGGTCCTTCAAGCCCGCACGCGTGCGGCGAATCGCCTTGCACAGCAGATGAATGACATCGTCCTGGCCGACAATACGCTTCTTCAATGACTCTTCCATGCCAAGAATTTTTTCATTCTCGGACTGCGCCACTTTGCGCACCGGGATGCCGGTCATCATTGCAACCACGTCAGCAATGTCGTCTTCGCCAACCGTCGCAATGACTTCCTCTTCGGTTTCTTTCCAGCGGCGCTTGGCCGCATCCAGCTTGCGGTTCAAACGTTTTTCCTGATCGCGCAACACCGCGGCGCGCTCGAATTCCTGATTCTTGATCACGCGATCTTTTTCATGGCGAACTTTTTTGATCTCGTCTTCGAATTTCGTGATTTCTTTCGGCACCACGATATTCGCCAAATGCACGCGCGCACCGGTTTCATCGAGCACGTCAATGGCTTTATCCGGCAGAAAACGATCGGTGATGTAACGTTCCGACAGTTTCACGGAGGCGTTGATGGCCTCGGGGGTGTAACGGACTTTGTGATGCTGTTCATAACGATCTTTCAAGCCTTCGAGAATTTGAACCGTCTCCTCGGGGCTGGGCGGATCGACCATGATTTTTTGGAACCGGCGTTCCAGCGCACCGTCTTTCTCAATGTACTGGCGATACTCATCCAGCGTCGTCGCGCCAATACATTGCAATTCACCGCGTGACAACGCCGGCTTGAACATGTTCGAGGCATCCAGCGAGCCACTCGCGCCGCCGGCGCCGACGATGGTGTGCAATTCATCAATAAAAAGAATCACGTCCTTCGCGCGGTACAATTCGTTCATGATGGCCTTCATGCGTTCTTCGAATTGGCCGCGATACTTCGTGCCGGCGACGATGGCGCCCAGATCGAGGGTCACCACGCGTTTGTTGTGCAAAATGCGCGGCACCTTGCGCTCGACGATGCGCAGCGCCAAGCCTTCAGCAATGGCGGTTTTGCCGACGCCCGGCTCGCCGATCAACACCGGATTGTTCTTTTTGCGGCGACTCAGAATTTGCGCAACGCGCTCGATCTCGCGTTCCCGGCCGATAATCGGATCAAGCTCGTTTTTGCGCGCGAGCTCCGTCAGGTCGCGGCCAAAGTGATCGAGCGCCGGGGTTTTAGAACGTTGCGGATTCGCTTCTTTGCTGGAAGGTGTGCCGCGCAGAATATTGTCCAACTCTTCACGCACGGCTTCATACGTTATATCGAAATTCAACAACACTTGGGCGGCCACGCCATCTTTCTCCTTGACCAGAGCCAGGAGCAGGTGTTCCGTTCCGATAATATCAGATTTGTATTTTTCGGCTTCGACATAAGCCATCTTCAGAATTTTTTCAGCGCGTTTCGTAAACGGAATGTTGCCGATCGTCATGGTTTCGCCCGTCGATTTGACGGCATCTTCGACGGCGCGTTTGATCTCATCCAGATCCGTTCCGAGGTTTCGCAGAATTTCCACCGCGATGCCTTCGCCTTCGCGTATCAATCCTAACAGCAGATGCTCTGTACCAATATAATCGTGCCCCAAGCGCAGAGCCTCTTCTCGTGAGAACTGAATCACCATCTGCACGCGGCTCGAAAAATTGTTTTTCATTTGAAATGACTCCCGGTAGTAGGCTCAAGCATGATCAAAATTTTGCGGCGCAATCTACAAAGGAATTTTGAAAAAGTAAAGAGGGTTTTCCCCTCGTTTCAAGACTGTAATGACAGCTTGACGCGCACCAATTCCGCGCGCAGCGTGTCACGCTCGTGCGCCAGCCGAACGGACTTAAATGCTTTGCGCAAATGGGCGGGCTGCATCATCACCATCAATTCATTCAACAACGCCAGCGGCCATTGTTTCATCTCTTTCTCATTACAATCACGCGCCAGCCGCATCATCGACAACAAATTGAGAAACTCCTTGGAATTGAGCACGCGCGCGTAGCGCAACATGCCGTAAGCGCGCCAAATTTGATCCAGCATGAAATTGCCTTTATCGAGGATGATGCGGCTGCGGCACAAATGTTCGAAACCCTTGATTTCTTCCACGATCTTTTCGACTTCCGACATGACTTCCGCCTCGGTTTTGCCGAGCGTAAGCTGATTTGAAATTTGAAACATATTGCCGTTTGCATCGGTGCCCTCGCCGTAAAACCCGCGCATCGTCATGCCGCGGCTGGCCAGGCTTTTCATGATTTCCTCGACTTCGTCGAGCATCACGACTGCCGGCAAATGCATCAAAATCGAAACACGAATGCCGGTTCCGGTGTTGGTGGGGCAAGCGGTCAAATAGCCAAACCGTTCGCTGAACGCATATTCGAGATTTTCGCTGAGGCGATCATCGAGCTTACTGATCGCATCCCACGCCGCGGCAATCGCAAGCCCGGGTTGAATCGCTTGCAAGCGCAGATGATCTTCTTCGTTGATCATAATACTCAGCGATTCGTCGGGCGTGAGCGCGAGCATGCTCGGGCCTTTGCGCTCGATGAATTGCGGGCTGGCAAGCCGGCGTTCAACTAAAATTTCGCGATCAAGACGCAACAGCCTGGCCATGTCGATAAAATGCGGCGCCGGCAGCAACTGGGATTCGGAGAGAACTTCCCAAACTTCGTTGTTGACGCTGTTCAAATCCTTGTTATCAGCAATACTGGGAAACGGATAATTCGCGAGATTGCGCGCCAAACGAATGCGGGTGGAAAGAACGATGTTCGAATGCGGCCCGTTTTGTTGCAGCCAGGCCGGCACGGACTTCGCCAATTCATTACAATAACGTTTGGAATCCGCTGCAGCCAGTTGCCAGGCAGCAGAGGAATTGTTTGTCCCGTCTTTCATGATTTTCGCTTCCCCGACGAGCCGGCGGTTTGTTCGGCGGCGCGAATCAAGTCGCGCAATTCTGCCGCGCGCTCGAACTGTTGCTGGCCGATCGCGCGCTCCAATTCTTTGCGCAGCGACACCACGTTTTTTGCCGGCTTGCGGCGATGGGCAAGCGGCCGCCGGCCCGTGTGATGATTGCTGCCGTGAATGCGGCGCAACAGCAGCTTGATTTCATTTTCAAACGCGCGGTAGCAGTCGGCGCAGCCGAGCAATCCCTTGCGCTCGAAATCAGCCAGTGAAATGCCGCAGCGCTCACAACGCTTTTGTTGCGTGCGTTTCGATTTCTTTTTCCCGCCGCCAATCTTGGCAAGTTCTTCACCCAAAATGTTGGCGACGATCTTTCCGAAAACTTCCGGAAGATCGGCCAGCGGATCCGGCATGCCCTTGTGTTGCGCGCATGCCTGGCACAGGAAGAACTCACTCTTCTTGCCGTTCACGACTTGCTTCATGCGCACGCTGGCTTTGTTTTTCTGGCAAATTTGGCAGAGCATGAGAAATATGTTTTCCTAGCGGTTCACGTGTATTTTCTTAATCTGCCCGTCAAACAATTCAACCACCCGGTCCGCGCGTTCGGCGAGCGAGAGATTGTGCGTCACAATGATAAACGTGCGTTGATCGCGCCGGCTCAAATCCCACAACAATTGATGCAGGCTCTCACTTGAGAGACGATCCAAATTGCCGGAGGGCTCATCGGCGAGCACCACTTGCGGCTCGTTCATCAATGCGCGCGCCACGGCAACGCGCTGTTGTTCGCCGCCCGAAAGCTGCCCGGGGCGATGACTCATGCGCTGCGCGACGCCGACATCTTGCAACAATTGTTGAGCGCGCTGGCGCAACGCCTGGCCATTGCGCCCGGCGATCATCGCTGGAATCAATACATTCTCCAGCGCAGTGAACTCCGGCAGAAGATGATGAAATTGAAAGACAAAACCAATAAATTGATTGCGAAAATACGCGAGCTGGCGATCGTTCAATTTGGCCAGCGGCGTATCGCCGATGATCACTTCGCCCTGCGTCGGGCGATCCAACGCGCCCAATAAATGCAAAAACGTGCTCTTGCCCACGCCGGAAGCGCCGACCACGGCAATGATCTCGCCGGCGTAAACGCTGAGGTCGATGCCTTTGAGTACTTCCAACGTGCCGGTTGCCGAAGGATAGGATTTGCACAAATTCTTGGTGATGATGATGGGCGGTTTTACGGGCATATCATTTACTCATAGCGTATGGCTTGCACGGGATCAAGCTGGGCGGCGCGCAGCGCGGGATAAACCGTTGCGATGAACGACAAAAATATCGCCGCCAAACCCACCGCGATGAAATCAAATGGCCGCATCAAAATCGGCAACGCGCTGATGATGTAAACGTCAGCCGGCAGCGAAAAAAATTGCCATTTGAGCTGGCTCCAACACAATAGATATCCCAACGCCAGGCCGATGGCCGTGCCCACCACGCCGGCCACGATCCCTTGCAACACAAAAATGCGCATCACACTTTGGTTGCTCGCGCCCATGCTCTTGAGAATGCCGATTTCCTTGGTTTTCTCCAGCACGACCATGATCAAGGTGCTGACGATGTTGAATGCAGCAACGATGATGATCAACGAGAGAATGATGAACGCAATCCACTTTTCGAATTGCATCCATGAAAACAAATTTTTATTGACTTGAAACCAGGTTTCGGTGTTGTAGGGATATTGGAGCCTGGCCTCGATTAACGACGCCACCTCGTCCGCCCGATTCATATCATTCAGCTTGAGCTGCAAGCCCGTGACCTTATTTCCCATTTCGAACAGCTTTTGCGCCTCGGGAATGCCGATGAAAGCGCAATTCGAATCGTATTCGAAAATACCGGTTTCAAAATAACCGGCAACCCGAAACTGCACGGCGCGCGGCATCGCGCCCATGCCGCTCAGGTTCAAACCCGCAGCCGAGAGCAACGTCACTTTGTCGCCCAAGCCGACGACCAGACGATCGGCCAGCGAGTAGCCGAGCAAAATCCCCGGCAACGGCCGTTCGCCTTCTTTTTCAATCATGCCGAGATTGAGCGTGCCGTAGTTGACATTCTTGACGAGATCGGTGACTTGCGATTCACGCTGCGGATCGATGCCCTTGACAATCACGCCTTCTTTCCGATCCTGGCCGTTTGAAAGGATCAACCCTTTGTTGAAAATGTAAGGCGAGGCAGCAACAATGTGTGGCACGCCCCGAATTTTTTCGGCGACAGCGCGATAGTCGTCCAGGCCTTTGTCATGAAATGTTTTGACTTTGATGTGAGCATCAAAGCCAATGATGCGCGAGCGCACTTCACTCTCGAAGCCATTCATCACGGACAAAACAATCACCAGCGCCGCCGTGCCAATGGCCACGCCGGCAATCGAAATGTATGTAATCAACGAAATGAATTTGACCTGCCGCTTCGAGCGCAAATAGCGCTTCGCGATAAAAAGTTCATAAAACATAATTTCAGAGTTAAAAATAAATATTGCCGTCGAACTTCATTTCAACTTGGACTTTTCGATTATTATTTTCAGGAACTCTCCGGCCGCATCTGCGGAAACAGCAGCACATCTCGAATCGAAGGCTGATCCGTCAAGATCATCACCAAACGATCGATGCCCACGCCCAGGCCCGTGGTCGGCGGCATGCCGTATTCCAGCGCGCGCAGGAAATCTTCATCAAGCTGCTGCGCCTCGTCATCGCCGGCTTCGAGCAATTTCTTTTGCTCCAAAAAGCGTTCGCGCTGATCGAGAGGATCATTCAATTCCGTGAAAGCATTGCCGACTTCTTTGCCGGCGAGGAACGGCTCGAAACGTTCGACCAGGCCGGGCTTGCTGCGATGGCGTTTTGCCAACGGCGAAAGCGAGACGGGATAATCGGTGATGAAAACTGGCTGAATCAACTTTGGCTCGACTTTTTCACCGAAAATCGTGTCAATGATTTTGCCTTCGCCCATTGTGGGATCGATATCGACATGCAGCTTTTGCGCGATTTGGCGCAGCTCACTCACACTTTTGCCGAAGAGATTAAAACCCGTCTCTTGCTCAATTGCCTCCAACAACGGCACGCGCGGCCACGGCGGAGTTAGATCAATTTCCTGGCCTTGATAAGTGATCTTGTAGCCGCCGGTCAAATCCTGCACAACTTTACAGAACATCTCCTCCACCAAATTCGCCATGAAATGATAATCCTGATAGGCGATATACACTTCCATCATGGTGAATTCGGGATTATGAAAACGATCCATGCCCTCGTTGCGAAAATCCTTTGCGAATTCGAACACGCCATCGAAGCCGCCGACAATAAGGCGTTTCAAATAAAGTTCATTGGCGATGCGCAAATACAATTCGATATCAAGCGCGTTGTGATGCGTTGTGAACGGGCGCGCGGAGGCGCCGCCGTACAGCGGTTGCAAAATCGGCGTCTCGACCTCGAGATAACCGCGGCCGGTGAGATATTCGCGCATGCTCGCGATGATGCGGCTGCGCTTGATAAACACCTCGCGCACTTGCGGATTCACCGCCAAATCTGCATAACGCTGGCGATAGCGGAATTCTTTGTCGGCCAGCGCATCATAAACCACACGCTCGCCGTCGGTCACTTTTTCCTTGGCAATCGGCAGCGGGCGCAGGGTTTTCGAGAGCAGCTTGAGCGAGCTGGCTTGCACGGTGATCTCGCCGGTGCGGGTTTTCACGACTTTGCCGGCGACGCCGATAAAGTCACCGAGATCGAGCAGCGGCACGAGCCGGTAATTCTCTTCGCCGATGAGATCTTGCTTGAGATAGAACTGAATGCGGCCGCTGGCATCTTCAATATGGCCGAAGCTGGCCTTGCCCATCGGGCGCATGGACATGATGCGGCCCGCGATCGTCACCTCTTTTTCGGCGAGCGCATCGAATTTCTGTTTGATTGCTTCCGCCAGATGGCTGCGCTGAAATTCATGCGGATAGGGGTCAATGCCCAGCGCCTTGATGTGCTCGAATTTTTCGCGCCGCGCGCGTAGAACCGTACTCAAATCTTCCGCGTTCTGTTTATCCGATTCAAGATTGTCTTTTTCTTTGGTATCTTTCATCGATATTGATTTCTCAGTTTTTGACCTCAAGTGGCAACTGGAAATGCCCGGCAACTATGCCAGGAACCGTAATATCTTCGTCCAATTCTTCCCATCGCAAAGCGTACCCGTCAAGGCGAAGCGAGACATCTTTTAACTGCTCATCACTAGCCTCCTTCAAAATCCGAAAGCGATCAGCCGGAAAGCCGAAGATGCGGCCATCAGTCAATTCAACAAAAATGATTCGGCCTTCCACCCACGCACGTATAGCCGTGGGTTCAATCGCAATATCATTTTCAACGACGGTGGTGCTCATGATATTTTTCCCTATGGTTGGCATCGGAAAAATACGAATATAGTCAATCAATGAATTTCAAAGGCTATTCATACACTCTCGGCACCCGCTTCGATATGCTGCATGTCACTTCATACGGAATCGTCTCCAATTTTTCGCACCAATCATAGATCGTGATCTCTTCCTGGCCTTGTTTGCCGAGCAGAACGACCTCCTCGCCGCGCGCCGCGCCGGAATCATCTCCCAAATCAACGACGATTTGATCCATGCACACGCGCCCGACCACCGGCTTTTTTCGGCCGCGCACCAACACGTGCATGTTATTCGAAAATCGCCGCGAAAAACCATCGGCATAACCCAGCGGAATCGTTGCCAGCAAAGACGGCTTGCCGGTTCGAAAAGTTCTGCCGTAGCTCACATAGAAATTTTCCGGCACCCGCTTGACGTGCAGAATGCGCGAACGCAGCGTCATCGCCGGTTGCAGCGCAATGGATTCCGTTGTTTCCCGGCTGGGATAATAGCCGTACATCATCACGCCGGCGCGCACGAGATTGAAATACGACTCAGGCATATCCAAAATCGCGCCACTGTTGGCGGCATGTGCATACGCAAACGCAACGCCGCGTTCTCTCAAACGCTGCACCAGCGCGCGGAAATTCCCGAGTTGCTGGCGGGCATAGGTTTTATCGAACTCGTCACTCGTTGCAAAATGGGTATAAATGCCGGCTAATTCCAGGCCGTGAAGTTGCGCGAGATGGGCAATGAATTCAAGCGGGTCGCCGATCGCGCCCACGCGTCCCATGCCGGTATCGATTTTCACATGCACCCGCGCAACTCTGCCCAACGCCGTTGCCCGCCTTGCAATCAATTCCGCCAGCTTCGGCTCATAAACCGTCATCATCAAATCATGCGCGAGAAAGGCTTCGATTTGATCTTCAAACAATCCTCCCAGCACGAGAATCGGCGCGCGCAAACCCTCGCGCCGTAATGCGACGCCTTCTTCGAGCAGAGCCACGCCCAGTTGCGATGCGCCTGCCGCGAGAGCCGTATGCGCCGCCGGTGCCGCGCCGTGTCCATAACCGTCGGCTTTCACCACCGCCATCACTTCGGCGGGAAAGACCCGGTCGCAAATGCGCCGCACATTGCCCGCAATCGCGGCGAGATCAACAGCCGCAACGGTAGGCCGTCGAATCGCAAGAGTTTCGCTTGGGGAAGTTGCAGCCGCGGCATGGCCGGCAGGTTGAGGAGGCAGATCGCCCGTCACAAGCCTTTCGCTTTGCGGGTAATCATATGCCGCGGTGATGTCTGAGAGATGATCTATTGTCAACAATCTCCACGCGCACAACTATTCTTCGATTTCCAATTCTTCCATCACGTCAGCACCGCCCTTCTTATTGTAGCGTTTCCCCATCAAATACGCTTTAATGAATTCATCCAGATCACCATCCATCACGGCCTGCACATTGCCCGTGCTCACGCCGGTGCGATGATCTTTCACCAAATTGTATGGGTGAAACACATACGAGCGAATCTGACTGCCCCAGGCGATATCTTTTTTGCTCTTTTCCAAATCACTGAACTTCGATTTATCCTGTTCCAGCTTGAGCTGGTAGAGCTTTGCCATCAACAGCTTCATCGCCATTTCGCGGTTGCGCAATTGGCTGCGCTCGTTTTGGCATTGCACCACAATGCCCGTCGGAATATGGGTCATGCGCACGGCGGACGAGGTTTTGTTGACATGCTGCCCGCCCGCGCCGCTCGCGCGGTAGGTGTCGACGCGCAAATCCTTCTCTTCGACTTTGATGTCGACGTTGTTGTCGATTTCCGGCAACACAAACACTGAGGCAAATGAGGTATGCCGGCGCTTGTTGGCGTCAAACGGCGAGATGCGCACCAGGCGATGCACGCCCGCTTCGGCCTTGAGATAGCCATACGCATACGGGCCCGTCACTTCGATCGCCGCATCTTTCAAGCCCGCTTCGTCGCCTGCTTGCAGATCGATCACTTCATATTTAAAACCGCTGCGCTCAATCCAGCGCAGATACATGCGATACAGCATCTGCGTCCAATCCTGGCTCTCGGTGCCGCCCGCGCCGGGATGCAGGGTGATGATCGCGTTATTTTGATCGTGTTCGCCCGACAACATGTTGCGAAATTCCAGCGCCTCGACCGCCTTTTCAAAATCATTGATTTCGGTTTCGGCTTCGCGATACACGCTTTCGTCATTGGCTTCTTCCGCCAAATCCAACATGACGCCGGCATCCTGGCGGTTGCGGTCAACGCTTTTCCACGCGGCCACCCACTCGCGCCGCATCGCGATGTCACGCATCGTCAATTGCGCTTTTTCGTTGTCGTTCCAAAAATCCGGGGCCGCGCTTTTCCTCTCGAGTTCGTCAATCTCTTTTTCTTTTTTGGGAATTTCAAAGACTGTCCCGCAGGTATACCACCCGTTGGGACAATTCCTTGAGTTTGGTGTGCAAATCGTCACGCATGAATTTTGTTTCCTTTACTTAAATTTTCAAAACTGTGCGAATATAACAGAAATCGCCTAGAGATGCAAGCAAGCTTTTGCGGCGATCCGCGTGATCATAGGATCAATTTTATAGCCAGAGCATCAGAATTAAATAGCGTTCCCCTATCTCAAACCGCAATTTGCAGGAGTAACGCCTTCGAAGTGTCAATCCGGCAAATCTGGTGAAATGCTCGGCAATTTGCCTGCGATTTCACAATATCCCTGCAGGATGACATCCTGAGGAAGGATAATTTTTTTGGGGTAACAGTATACCAGATTCAGGCGCGCAGGGCGGGGAAGCGAAGAAAACACGTCCGGTAGCAAAAGTAGGCCGTGGTTCAATGAAGCACACTGCAACTCGAGTAGGGCAGCCATTCCTAGGCAAGGGCGAATTGCAGCGTTACCATCTACTTTGCCACCGGACTTGGAGGGAGGGAAAGTGGTTTGTTTGTAGTAGACCCTTCAGGGCCGCAATGCACCGCTGCCTGAGCTTGTCGAAGGCAGTGTGTTTGTTGTCGACCCTTCAGGGCCGCGTGATGCAACGCTGCCTGAGCTTGTCGAAGGCAGCCTGTTTGTCGACCCTCAGGGTCGCAATGCTCGATAACGACAAGCGCCTGAAGGCGCTACTACAAACGTTACTACAAACTCTTTTCAATTCACGCTTTCGCGAATCAGCGCCACGACTTTGCCTTGAATCGACCAGGCTTGATTCAACGGAATGTTGGCGTAGGCGTTATTTTCCGGTTTCAGGAACATCTCATTACCGGAGTTGATGAAGCGCTTGACTGTAGCTTCTTCGCCGGTAAGCGCCACCACGATGTCGCCGTTGCGCGCCTGGCTGGTGGAGCGCACGATCACGAGATCGCCTTCGTAAATGCCGGCGTCGATCATACTATCGCCCTGCACGCGCAGCGCAAAATATTCCGAGCCGTCGCTGGTGAGATAATCCGGCACCGGCACATAGCGCTCGACATTCTCCTGCGCCAGAATCGGCAAGCCGGCAGCAATGCGGCCCAACACCGGCACGTTATCCGCGTGCGTTTGATTGGGCAGGCCCATCGGGTGCAACACCGTGATGCTGCGCGCTGCGCCGCCGCCGTGTTTGGCAATGTAGCCTTTTGCCTCCAGAGCGGCGAGATGCTTGAAGATGGCGTTCTTCGAGCGAATGCCCAAACTATCCGCCAGCTCTTGCATCGTGGGCGGAAAGCCGCGTTTCTTCACGTCACGCGCGATCAGATCGAGAATCTGTTTCTGCTTGTCTGTGAGTTTTTTCATGGCATGCTCCAAAGTTTGGGAATCATCGGCGGCAAGTCAATCCCGTCCGGGCGGGACCGTTGTCAATCCGATCACCGAGACTAAAGCCGCCGGCTTCCGCGTTTTAACCACCGCTCCGCAGTTGAGCCATGTTTAACGAGTGGAGCAATAATGATAATATGACTTTATCCACTGGCTCATGCGAGTGCCTTAATGTTCACCGGCATTATAATCATTGGTGAACATAATGTCAAGATATTTTTTGAGTTTTTTCAGTTAAAAATAAAAGCCTGACTTTCGCCTAGGCCGCTTTGATGCTCAAAAACCGGTCACGCGAAAGTCAGGCTTTGCCAAATCTCATTTTGCTGATGTACAAACACGGCTTGGCCGCGGCTTATAAATTCGCCAGCGCGCTCACGCCGCGCAGTGAAACCAAAAGTTGAACTCGGAATCGTTAGCCATTCGACTTTAGTTTTATGATAATGGTACAATTCTTCTCTGAAGCCAGTCTGCCAAATCTTCTCGCTTTAATTTGCCGCTGGCGAGATCGAGGAAAAGTCCTTCCTGTTCATGAACAGCCGCGTCGATCTCGAATCCATTGAGAACAAGGAATATTTCCATTGCACCGTGTGCGACTCGTTTGTTGCCATCTATAAACGGATGATTCATGCAGAGTGAATATGCCAGCACGCTTGCTTTGTCTATGAGCGTGGGGGGTATAAGCCTTCCCCTCCAAATGTCATTTCCGGTTGAGCAAGCGCAGATTCGAGGGCCCCAAAATCTCGCACTCCGGAAATGCCTCCAAATTCATCAAGAAGACGTCTGTGCAATTCCAAGATTTGAAAAATGTTGAGAAATTTCATTACGCAAGACGTTTGTATAATTCAGCGTTCTTCTTGAGTACATACTTCATAGCTCCAACAAATTCAGTGTCAATCTGGGCGAGCTTCTCTTGTAGACTGACAAGCAAAAAATCTTCCGGTTTCACGCCAGAATTCTTTGCAGCCGATTTCAATTGAGTCGCCACCTCTGGCGGCAAAACAATAGTCAGTTGTTCCATTGACAATCTCGCAAATAGTGATTGCTTGGGTCAAGCATTTCGATAAGGTAAGAATTTAGAATATGCGTTGCAACTTTTGTCTTCCGCCAGGTGAAGGGCAATACAACAATGCCCCCCAAGCGCTTGCGGCGGCGGATGCTCATCAAAGTACCTTTTGATGATGATACGCGAAGTAAAGCCGAACTTTCGCCCGAACAGCTTTAATATTTAAAACCATCGTCGCGCGAAAGTTCGACTTTGCCCAAACACACTTTTACCGATGTTCACTTTTTTCCGAAACTCTTTTGCTTCAGCATGCTCGGTAAACGCGATCAGCGGCAACACATGAGCTTGATACTCGCTTTGTGTCCAAATACCCAATATCAAATTTTCTTCATAACCGCGCAATTTTTTGAGAAATCGAATCCGGCTGCGCTGCGCCAGGCGTGTGCGACCAGGATACAGCAAGTACCCCAAAAAAGGAAGCCCGTGCGCATTGCGATTCAAGCAGACGGGCTTCAGTGCTAATTTTAGCGTGTTTTCAGTTTTTTGTGAACCGCCTGAAATGCCCCCCGCCCCTCTGCCCCAACGGGGCAACATGTAATAGCGAAGGGCAACGCCCTGGAAAGAATTCAACCTCAGATTTCTAAAGCCCTAACGGGGCGAAATAGAATATCTATGCGAATATCATTAGTCCCAAACATATCGCTCATCATATTCGATGTTGTATTTTTTCAGGAATTCGATGTACTCTTCCTGAAATGTTTTCTGGCGATGGTGTTCTTTCTGATTGGCGATATATCTTTTTAATGCCTCAATGTTCGATTGTCCTATTCCCAATGCTGCGTAACCACTTTGCCAATAGAAACTCCTATAGAGCGCACCTTTGGTTTTGATCCATTTTGATGAACTCTTTTTCACTTCTTCTATGAGCTTGGCTACTGTAATTTTTCGCGACGGTATTGTAAGACTGTGCACATGATCTTCGGTCCCATTGATTGTCAGCGCCGGAGATTCATAGGCACGAAAAATGGAGACCATATAACTGAATAGCTCTTTTTCAATTTCCTGGCTTATGAATGGCTGGCGGTCCCTGGTGCTCCAAATACAGTGCACCGGAATGCTTGCAAGGCTTTGCGGCATGGCGACTCCCTTCCAATATTGATGATAACGGGATTGAAGAGGTTTCTATATCGCCCCGTTGGGGCTTGGGAACGTTTTGATTGATTTATCCTCCAGGGCGTTGCCCTTCGCTTTTACATGATGCCCCTTTGGGGCTGTTTTTAAAATAGCCTCGTACTCTTCGAAATTTTCTTAAACGTGGCTTCGTCGAGGATTTGTTTGTAATCCACTTTGCCTTTGTGCTCGTTCGTTGGAGCAAAGGCCTTTTCAATGTAACGAACGCAAAAGCACCAATACGTGCCGTTCTCGTTGCTGATCAACTGGTTTTGCACTTCCAAAATCTTATTGCCCCGCAAGAAACGGTTCATTTCTTCCTGCGCCGCGCCGCTGTCGCCGACCGGGATGGTGAAGAGTTTGATTTGCATGGTTATTTTTTGAAAATAGTTCGTAGTTTCGCCTTTAGGCGTCGGGCCTTCGGCGCAAGTTAAGCGCCTGAAGGCGTTACTACAAACGATCTTTACAAACGGACTCGTTGTTCTCGCTCCATTTCACTCGGCGCTCGTCCCTCGCGCCTCGTTCATTCCGCTCAAACAACTCGCCTGCTCACAGGGTAAAGCCGGAAGGAACTGCCAACTTTACCCTGTGAAATAATTCTTCAACCTTTCCTTGAGGTATCTTTTGCCGTAAGTTGTTTTCAAGTATTTTTCCCGATGTGTCGCATCTTGTTGATTGAGACAACCTTCAAAATATACCAATTTCAAAGGCTTTCGATTCTTTGTTGAATGAACAAGCCCGGCATTATGTTCTTCTAAGCGCTTACGTATATCAGACGTATACCCTGTATAAAACTGATTATCCGTTTCGCTTTGAAGGACATAAACATAAAAATAAGACATAAGAAATTCACTATTTCACAGGGTGAACTACGGGAGGAAAACCAGGCGGAAGCCAACAGAGTAGTCGCGGCCGTCGGGGCTGCCCCAGTCACGATCCGCGGAACGGCAGTTCTGCGCATAGTCGTACCAGGACCCGCCGCGCATCACCCGGCGAGAACCAGTTTCCGGCCCAGTAGGATTTTCTACAGTGCCTTTCTTTTTGCATTCATCATAGTATTTTTCGCCATACCAATCCTGGCACCATTCAAAAACATTGCCGTGCATATCGTGAAGCCCCCACGCGTTGGGCGGATAGCTGCCCACCGGCTTGGTTTTCTGCAAATATTTACCTTTGGGAAAATTCTTATACGGATAGTTTCCGTTGTAATTTGCCTGCTCGGTCGCCAGGTTTTCGCCGGTATTGAACGGTGTCGTCGTTCCGGCGCGGCAGGCATATTCCCACTGGGCTTCGGTCGGCAACCGGCAGCCCAGCCAGCGGCAGAACATAACGGCTTCATACCAGTTAACATAAATCACCGGCTGCTCGTCTCGGTCGGAATATTCATCGCGCCGCGAGCGATGGTTCGGGTCAAACAACTCGTACAACCGGTTGGTGATCTGATAACGGCTGATCAAAAAATCTCCCACTTTAACTTGATGCTGGATTTCATCTTCGAATCTCTCCGCTTCATTTTTAGGACTTCCCATTTTGAATTGACCCGCGGCAATAGGCGCCATGTCTTTGGCCAGATATTCTTCATAACGTTGTCGCGCGCCCTCATCCAATTTTTGCCGGACAATCTCCAATGCGCCGGGCGTGTCTTTTTTGGCTTCGAGAATCTGCGCGCCCCAATAAATTACCTCGCCGTTAGTTTCCCAACGAAACAATTCACGCAGAGTTTCAACGATCTTGTCAGGCTCGGATATTTTTTCGGGTAGGCCTTTCACGAGCTCGACGCGCTCTTCCACCTTTGCTTCATTCAATAAATTTCTGATCAGATCAGGTTCCACCACGCGATCCATGTCCGGATAACAACGCAGAGCCAGGGCCCGATCTTTTTCCCAAAGTTGCTTGATAAAGTGGGTGCCTTCGGTTACTGCTTGAATTTGCGCGGCGTACAGGCGAATGGGTTCCTCCCAACGCGATTGCGTCGATCGGCCTAACACCGCTTCCGGCGTCTCGCCGCGCATTTTGCAGGAGACGTAATATTCATAAAAGGTGCGATGCACAAACAGATGGCGATCATCGCTTTTTTGCAGCAGCCCGCTGTTTTCGCGGATTTCCCGCAGCACCTCTTCCTCGTTGTCGTTCCGTTTCATTGTGGCCAGGGTCTGCGCCACCTGCTCGATCAACGGCGCATAAGCAAACTCCTCCGCTTCCTTGCAGAAAAAGTGATGCGCCAAATCTTCCAGCACCCGCTCTTTCAGAAGCCGCGTGAAGCCGTTCACTCTGTCGACCTGCTTCTCATCATACAACGTCAGCAGGGTGACGGCGCATTTTTCATAAAGCTCCAACCGGCGCTGCGGCAGGTCACGATACTTTTCAAAGATGAAGCAGATAATGGAGAGCAAGAATGGATTCTGCGCCAGCTCGTAAATCCGGCGATTGGCGGCAATGCGCCCGGCAAGGTCGTTTTTTTGTTCAAACCATTTGTGTACGAAGTTGGCAATTTCCGCTAGGGGCAATTTGTCGATTTCAAAAAGACGATACGGCGTCTGATCGCTTTGAAACCCGGCCTTGCGCGAGGTGATGATCACCCGGCAATATTGATGGCCGGCCACAAAAGCGCGAATCCGCTCGGTCACAGAAGTATATTTCTCACGGCTCACTTCATCCAGGCCATCCAGCAAGATGAGTGCATGTTGGGTGTCGATGGCATTTTGGGCGGCGTCGTGCATGGTAGCGCCGGGGATATGATTTTCCACCGCCGCGAGCAAAAAGTTTTCCAGCGGCTCGCGGGTTTTGCCAAAATCCGACAGCTTCACGAAAATGGGAAAAAGCGCCGCGGCCTTTTGGCTTTCCCGGCGCGCCAGATAATGCAGCATGGTGGTTTTGCCCATGCCCGGCTCGCCCAAAACCACCGCGGCTTTATTGGGAAGCTCCAGCAGATCTTCGGCTGTAAGTGAACGCGTTGCGAGTTTTTCGAGCCGTTCCCCAGCCTGGTCGACAATACGCAATTCGGGATCGACGTGTACGGTCAAGGGAATATAGATGCTGTCCATCGCAAAACTGCGCTTGAAGCCAATCATGTTCAAGCTGGCATATTTTTCTGCGAGGGCTTTTTTGTACATCGCGACCGGATCCTGCCCCGGTTTCAGCGCTTCTCGCTTCAGACCGGGCCGGTTATCTGCCAGCCAATTACTCAGGTCACTGATGATATTTCTTTCCAAATGCAGCGGTTCTTTAAAACTGGTGCGCACATGCTCTTTGGAAATTTGGCTTTTGAACCGCTCAACTTTTCTTCGGCAACACCGGTCTCAATGAATTTCTTCAGCCAGGGAAAATCTTCGTCCACAAAATAGCACAGGCAGGGAATGTCCAGTTTTTTCGCATGTTGATATTCCAGTTCGGTGATGGAAATCTCAGCGCCGTCCGAAACATGGCCGTAACGCCAGGCATAAATGCCGATAAAAAGATTGCAGTCTTCGACCAAATCCAGGCAGGCTTTGGTTGGCTCTTTATCCATCGCGCCCAGATACTCCATGCCTTCATATTTTTGGCGCTGGTCGTTAATGGCTTTTTCCGCCGCCTTGCGGTACTCGACTAAATCAATATAAGTCGAACTGACAAAGACGCGAAATAATGGTTTCTGAGATTCGGTTTTCATGGTTGTCCCAGTACGATGATCTGTCTATTTTACACACCCGAGAATGTTCAATATAAAAATTTCGTTTTTTTATACCAACAAAACCAATGCCCGGAGCTTTCGAAGCAAAAATCCATTTGCCCTACCAGCACCGGGCATTTGCACCGCTGTTTGTCGTCCGCGCAACGTTTATCGCGGACAGGAATGTCCGCGCTCCCGTGCCGGACGAACGGGACAGCAATCTGTTCAGAGGCAGTCCTCCGACTTTACCCTATGAGCTACGGGAGGAAAACCAGGCGGAAGCCAATATTGTTGTTGCGGTTGTCGGGGCTGTTCCAGTTACGATTCGCGGAACGGCAGTTCTGCGCATTGTTGTTCCAGGACCCGCCGCGCAACACCCGGTTCGAACCCACGATTGCTGCCCTTTTTGAGTAGTAACGGATAACTGCCCGGGCGGTTTGCAATGAACGATTCTGTTGGTTATTAGTCTTGCACACGCTTCATGGCTGAGCGCCCGGGCAGTAGCATTTTGGATACTTTTACTTCCAAAGCATTGTGTGTTACCCGCAAAATAGCAAATCAGCGGCAAAGCGCAAGTATGGCGACTTTTCGAACGAATACCGAAAGCGGGATCAACGCCTCAATAACTGCCCCAACGGGGCATAATGTGAAAGCCACGGGCAACGCCCTGGGAATCGATTTATCAAAATTTGCCAGCCCCTTCAGGGCTTTGTGTGACAGTCCCCATTAGTTCCCAGGGCGTTGCCCGTGGGCTGCCGCATCGGACCCCGTTGGGGTCAACTTGTCAAGCACTGAGCGCTGCACGGAATGCTTCACAAATTCCTTTCTGGATGACAGATGCTTGGGTTTTGCTGATCAAATTTGATAGTCAAAATCGAAAATACCTGTTTGCTCTGCCACGGCTTGGCCGTAGCATCTGCTGTAGTCAAGCCACGGCCAAGCCGTGGCTGAACATCTGCGGTGACTGAGACCTCGACGAGCGTTCGACTGAGCGCTCACGCAGAAGTCTCGGTCGAGTCGCCTGTCGAAGTCATCCCTTCCGCTTGGCGGTAAACACCCCGTTCGGCTGCAAGAACACCGCTTCCGTCGCGCGTTTTTTGGCGTCGAGCGTGAACCTCAAACTAAAACCGGTCAGGCCTTTCAGTTTGAATTCCGTGCCTTTGTAAGGCTCAAGTTCATACGTCGGCTGGCCGGGAACCGTGACGGTCAACACATTCGCGCCCTTGACCGCAACTGCAACGTTTTGCCCGTTGAGATCATACTCGCCCACAAACTGCGCGAGAAATTTTGGATCCGACATCTCCGCGCCCGCTTTGCGCGTGAACACAATCGGCTTCACGTTCAAATCCATCGGCACTTCGAGGCGGTCGATATCGCCCTTGTCGTTTGAATAAAACGTGAACAGGAATTTTTGATCCGGATCGTCTTCTACGACGGCGCGAAACACGTCGTAATGCCAATGCTCCATCGCCATGTTGAAACTGTTGAAGCGGCTCTTGAGCGCCTTGCCCTCCAATTTCACCGTGACCACGCCATAACCGGGATGCTCGAATTCGCCGGCAAAGTCCGCCAACGCATGCGAGGGCTTGGTGTTGGGTTTGCGCTCGGCAGCCTCGGCCTCGCTTTTTTGTTTCTCAGCTTCTTTGGCTTTCGCGACGTCGGCTTTTATGCGGGCGTGCCAATCCACCGGCTCGAGCTGCAACAACAAATCCGTGGCGCGCGCCGCGGCAATGTTGGGCATGGGATTGCCGTTGCGATTCGTCAGCACGACAATGCCGAAATTATCCTGCGGCATTAACGACACCAGCGCGGAAAAGCCGTCGATGTTGCCGCCGTGCGATACGCGCTTGTGCCCGCGATATTGCGAGATAAACCAGCCCAAACCGTAGTTGGTGTGTGAAACTTCAGTGTATTTGATCGGCTCGGAAATCATCATGTAAGGCGTGTGCTGCTGTGTGAGCATGGCTTCAGAGATCACCTGCGTCTCGCCGGCTTCGACACGCTCAGCCGCCGGAGCCTTGCCGTTGTTGAGATTGAGCTTCACCCACTTGACCATGTCCGTGAGATTCGAATTGATCGAGCCGGCCGGGCCGATGGCGTCGATGTTGCGAAATGGAATGAGCTTGATGCTCTCTTTTTCTTCGGCGTAAGGCAGGGCGAAATCATCCGCTTGCTGTGATGCGATTACCGAAAAATTGCTCGCGCTCATGCCCAGCGGCGCGAAGATGCGTGTACGCACAAAATCTTCCCACGACATGCCGGAAACTTGTTCGACGAGATAGCCGGCGGTGAGATACATCAAATTTTGATATTGATACGTCGTGCGGAAATCCTTGCTGGGTTCGAGATATTGCAGGCGATCCACCATCTCTTTGCGCGTGAAGGCCGAGCCGTACCACATCAAATCATGGCGCGGCAAGCCCGAACGATGCGTGACGAGATCGCGCGGCGTCATGCGCTCCGAAGCGAAATTGTCATGCAGCTTGAACGTGGGGAGATAATCCCGCACCGGCTTGTCCCAATCTATCTTGCCGTCATCAACCAAAATGCCAAGACTCGCGGCGGTGAATGCTTTGCTGCTCGAGCCAATCGCAAACAGCGTGTTGGGCGTGACCGGCAGCTTGCTTTCGACATTGCGATAGCCGAAGCCTTCGGAGAAAATCACATCGCCGCCTTTCACGATTGCCATCGCCAGCCCCGGCACGTTCCAGGATTTCATCGTCGAATCGATGAACGCGCGCAGGTGTTGGAAAATAGCTTCGTTTTGCTGCTTTTTCGCTTCGAGCTCCGCGGCGGTATTGCGTTTAAGATTGAACGGAAAGGTCTGCCCGGCCTGGGTAAAATCTCCGGCGATGTTGTTCCCGTCCGCGGCAAGCGCGCCTTTGAACGAAGGATTGCCCGGCACATTGGGCAAATCGAACGAAACAGTTGACTCGGCAAGTTTGATATTCGTGAGCGGCAAATCTTTTGCGCCTTGCAGCGGAATATCGATATCGCCCCGCCAACTGCCGTCCGTATTCTTGTCGAAATCAATGCTGATGTTCAGCGTGGTTCCGGGCAGGTTGATCACGCCTTCCCAGTTGCCGTTAAGGTTGAGCCTGTCGAAGTCAGCTTGATCTTGCGCGAACGCCAGCGCCGCAGAGCAACCCAAGATTAACAGCAGGGGCCACAGCAATGCGTGTGATTTGATTTTGGGATTCACATCTTCCTCCTTAGTTTAAATGGATTCATTGAGTTGACTTTTCGAAGATGCCGGTATATATTGCGGCATTGTCATTTTTCAATCACTGCCCGGGCGGTTCTTAAATTATACACGAGCACGATTCTTTTATTCTACACAATTATGAAATTCGATCCAAGACTGAAATCCCTGGCACTGGCCCTGCTCGGCGTTGCCTGCATGCTGGCGTATTTTTGGCTGTTCGCCACCTCCCGCATTGCCGGATTTTTGCGGCCCCGCTTTTCTCAAGAGGAAATCATTGCGATTGCTGAACAAGCGTTTCAGCAATCGCCCCTGGCAGGCTTCGACTTGCGGCGCAATGTCGACGTCCGGGTGAACGACAATTTGACGAAGTTTGTACAACGAGCCGCGCTTGCAGACAGCGCCATGGCTTCTTTGTCTTTGGGTTATTGGGAAATCGGCTGGCGCGGCAACATTCCGGCCGAGAACGATCAAAAGCAACGCGCGAACTTTAGAACGCGCTACGATTTCAGCGGCAAGCTGGTTGGCGTTGAGTTGGATGATCCGCGCAAGAAAAATACCTCCACCACGAGCCAGGAACAGGCGCTCACGCGCGCCAATATGTTTCTTGCCGAGCTTGCAATTGACACCTCGGCCTTCACGTTGTCCGAGAAAAAAATCGTGGAAAACGACGACGGGCAGCTTCATCAATTTTCATTCACACGGTCGCTGGCTGCTGCAGCAGCGCTGCAAGAGAAAGTTGATGTGCACGTCGCAAGCGATAACGTCACCTACTTTCGCAGCGATATCAAGGTTCAGGAGGGAAAAAAATCGAACACGGCCCAAACCCAGCAGGTCGCAGAGGGCAACGTAACAATCACAATGGAAGACAGCGCGCTCTCCGAGTCGAAAGCGGAAAAGGTCGGAGACATTGTGGTGGCGGTGATGCTCGGCCTGGCGTGGACCATCGTCATCGGCTTTCTCGTGGTACTCTTTTTCAAGCGTCTGCGCCATGATGAGCTGGAGTTCAAGCGCGCCTGGTGGTTCGGCGGGTTGGTGATGCTCGCAATCTTTACGCTGATTGCCGTGGAAAATTGGTCGACAGATTGGCTGGGCGTATTTCTCGGCGGCGGCTTCGGTGGTTTGTTTTCCGGGTTGGGCGTGGTAATCACCTATGCGGTGGGCGACAGCGTTGCCCGCGAGGCCTGGCCGGAAAAACTCGCCACCACGGATTTGTTCTTTACCGGGCATTTGCGCGTCCGCGAAATCGGCGAGGCCATCTTGCACGCGTTTTTCATTGCGGGGGTGACCGCGCTGGCTCTCGGCTTGGTGGTGATGCTCGCCAACGCCCTGCGCCTCGACTTTCTGCGCTTCGACGATAATCGCCTGTGGTTTCTGGGCGAGCCGATCAACATCATCACAATGCTGGGCAAAAACGTGACGACCGCCACCTACAGCGCGACGCTGATATTGCTGTTTTGGGCGGCTTATCTCAAATCGCGCCTCAAGAAAAACGCGCTTGCCTTCGTGCTGCTCATTCTGGCGATCAATTTCACCAGCTTTTATCTGGATAATTTCGGGCCGATGTATGTGAGTGTTTTCCTCATGCTGCCTGCCGCAGCGCTGTGGGCCTATTTTACTCACAAACATGATTTCTTGACGATTTGGCTCGCGCTACTCTTGTTCAGTTTTTTGTTGGATCTCGGCTTGGCCGGCATCTCGCCGGAGGGCTGGGGCGGCACGATAAACGCAACCGCGCTGGTCTCGGCGCTGGCGTTTTTAGGCGCGGGCGTGTTGCTGGTGTTTCAGCCCAAATCCGCGCGCGAGTTTGGCGGCTACGTGCCGGCGTATGTCAGCCGCATTGCCGAACGCGAACGCTTCTTGAAAGAATTGGAAATCGCGCGCAATATTCAAATGCGTTTTCTGCCGCACACCGCGCCGAATTTTCCCCACCTCGACATTGCCAGCATCTGCCGCCCGGCCATGGAAGTGGGCGGCGATTATTTTGATTTTGTGCGCGACGGCGAGCAGCGCCTCACGGTCGTGATCGGCGACGTGTCCGGCAAGGGCGTGTCTGCCGCATTTTATATGACGCTGGCAAAGGGCATCATCCGCGCGCTTTCGCGCCTGAAGCTGTCACCCAAGTCGCTCTTGTCGGACATGAACACGGTGTTTTATGAAAACACGCCCAAGGAAGTGTTCATCAGCTTGATTTACGGCTTGTTCGATATGGAGAATAGAACGCTCACGTTCGCGCGCGCCGGGCACAATCCCTTGATCGTGCACAAAAGCGTGGGCGGCGAGGCGCAATTGCTGCATCCGCGCGGCCTGGCGATCGGCATGGAACCTGGCAAAGTTTTTTCCGCAACGATCGAAGAGCAGAAGGTTCCGATTCAGGCCGGCGATGTTTTTATTTTTTACACCGACGGCATCTCGGAAGCGATGAACAAAAACGGCGAGGAGTTCGGCGAAGAACGCTTGCGCGACGCCATCAGCGGGGTGAGCGGCGTTTCCGCACAAGCAATTTTGGAGGCCATTACGCAGGACGTCATGAATTTCACCGGGGAAGCCAAACAACACGATGATTTCACCATGGTGGTGGTGAGGGTGAAGGAATAAGCAACACTGTTCTTTATCAAAAAGTCCACACCTCCCGCAACAACCGCGCGTGTCCGCGCCACTGTGTCCAGCGGCTGCTCCAGGCTTGCGGCGGAGGCAGCAGCTTGCTGAAGGGCAATGCCAGCGTCAACACCAGCAGCATGAGCAACTCCGAAACAGCGATAATGATCTTAACCGGCCACACCCCGGCGGCGCCGTGATGCTTGCGGAAATAATGGCACATGCTGCGATAAAATTCGATAAAATTTTTTGACACAGCCTGTTTTGCGCTTTGACCGCCGATGTGATAGACGCGCGCATACGACAGAAAAAAAATCTTGTAACCTGCCGCCCGCACGGCATGACACAACTCCACGTCTTCAAAATACATGAAGTAACTCTCGTCAAAGCCTCCCACCTGCTGAAAAACCTCGCGGCGCAGGGCGAGACATGCGCCGGCTTGCTCCACCTCGCGCACCTCGTCGTGATCCCACCAGGTCATGCAATACCGTCCAAAGCGCCGGCTGCGCGGGAACACGTATGCCAGGCCCGTTTTCTGATAAAACAGGGATTCCACCGTGGGCAATTCCCGTATTGCGCCAACTTGTATTGTGCCGTCCGGATTCAAATGCTGTGGCGTGCAGCCGCCTGCCTCCGGATGAGTATCGAGAAAATTCACGATCGCCGCGGCTAAATCCTCCTCCACCCAGGTATCGGGATTCAGCAGCAGAAAAAATCGCCCGTGCGCGTGTTGTGCGGCCAAATTGTTCGCGCGGCCAAAGCCGAGATTATGCGCCGAACGGATGAGATTGACGGCCGGGAAATGCTGCGCGATGAAGTCCGCGGTGCCGTCGGATGAAGCGTTATCACAAACAATGATTTCAACGCGCGCGCCGCGGGAATTATCCCGGAGAGAGGCCAGGCATTTCTCGATATCCCGCCGCGAGTTATAGGTCACAATGATGATGCTGAGATCAGGCGCCATTCACAATCCAAGTTGAACGTTGAAAAACAAAATACAGAAACACGCCAGCTTTCCCAAGCAGTTTTTGCGCACAGCAACCCTTACCCCCAATTGCCGTGCAGATCATTTTTCGCCAGCCTGCCGGCAATCCGACAAACTACTTGCTTCTCGGCAGTTGCGCCGCTATATTGCGCGTGCTTGCTTCTTCCCCAAACTTGAGTTTGACTAGGAAAGCCAACGAGCAGCAATGCAGCAATCGTCCTCCCACTATCATTTGCAGTTCTCCGACCGCCAGTTTTATATCATCGGCAGAGGTTTACTCGCGATTTTTTTGATCGCCGTCGCGTTATTGGCAATATTTTTCATGCACACGCTGTTGGCGCCGCTGGTGATCTCGATTTTTCTGGCGTATTTATTGGAGCCGCTGGTCACGACGCTCGAAACGCGCGGTTTGAATCGCATCTGGGCGATTATTTTGGTTTTTATTGTGTTCACCACGCTGGCCGCAATCACGTTCCTCTTGTTGCGCGATGAAGTCGCGCATGAAGTGCAAACCATTCTCACCAACGTGGAACTGGAGCGGCCCGAGCTGCTCATCGAACAAATCAAAGAAAAACTCCGGCTCTCGTTCCCGGGCGCCACTGAAGCGCGCATTATCGACATGCTGGGCAAAGTCACTTTGCATTTTTTTTACTCGTTCTTCAAACCCGGCGTCGAAGGCGCGGTGGAATTGTTTTCCACGGTGGGCGCGTTGATCATTGTGCCGTTTCTCACCTTTTTCATTCTCAAAGATTCGCGCGCGCTGCAAAAGGCCATCGTGCAACAAATTCCCAACCGCTATTTCGAGATGTCACTCAGCCTGTTTCACAAGGCGAGCCAGCAGCTCGGCCGCTACATTCGCGGCGTGTTGCTGGATGGCGCGTTGGTCGGAGTGATGGTGATGATCGCGTTGTCATTGCTCGATCTGCGCTACGCCGTTTTCATCGGCATTCTGGCGGGCATGGCGAATCTGATTCCTTACCTCGGCCCGGTCGTTGCCGGCATTCCGGCGATTGCGGTTTCCGTGATCGACCGCGGCAACTTCTCCGGCGTGCCGGCCGTGCTGCTGGCCTTTGTTGTCGTCAAGTTTATCGATGATTTCTTCATTCAACCTTTTGTCGTTTCCAAAAGTGTGTCGCTGCATCCGGTTATCGTGATCATCGCCATTTACGTAGGCGGCAATCTCGGCGGTATTTTGGGAATGATTGTGGCCGTGCCGCTGGTCGCCATCATCAAAGGCAGCCTGGATATTTTGCACTGGAGTTTTACCAAATACTACATCTTTCGCCTGCCGGAGTTTGCGTTTGCAACCTCGGGGAAAGCGGAAAAGGCCGAACAACCAACAACCGCGCGTGACGGCCAACCTCAAACCGCCGCCGCGGCGGCGGGCGAAGCCGTCAAGGCGGCAACTCCAATCACGGTGATTTCAAAATAATTTTTTAATGACGAGCATGCCCAAACTGCGCCTTGCCTTCATTTCAGGTTTATGCCTGCTCAGCGCGTTCACGAACGTCGCGTGTTTGAAGTCGAAGCTGTACCAAGAACCGCCGCAGCCCTCCTCCGCGTCAAAGCCGCAGCCGCCCGCGGAACCGGGTGATGCGCCAACGGCAAGCGCGCCACGGGCGGCGCTTAGCAATTACGTTGTCGATTGCAATCACAAATTGCTCGATCTCGCCGGACCGGTGCGTGAAATTGCCGATTCACTGGAAGCGCTCAATCTCATGTACAATTCCCGCGAACAGGCCGATTGCTCGGGAATTGTGCACCGCGTGTTGCAAGCGTTGAAAGCGCGCTGTGAATCCGTGGAAACGCCGTCGCTTGCTGCAGCGCGCAGCGCAGAAGGCATCGCGCGCTGGTATGCCGAGCGCCGCGAATTAATCCTGATTCATGACGCGCTGGCGCAATCGGATTTGATCAAGCCCGGCGCGGTTTTATTTTTTGGACAAGAGCAGCGGGTGTATCGTAATCTCACCGCGAAGCAAGCTTTCCAAGCCATTTATCATGTCGGTATTGTCGTCTCGGTCGAACACGATACGGAAGGCCGCGTAGTTTCGTACAAAATGTTTCAAGGCCGCTCGCCCGGCAAGCCGGCAGCCATTACCAATTATCATTGGCGGCAGCCCTCGCGCCCGACCTTTCCGGCGTTCGGCAATGGTGAGCAGCAATGGATTGCCTTCGCCCGGTTGTGCAGCGCCTCATCGTATTGAGATTTCTGGCAGGTGGTACAGCCGTATGTGTCGAACGGAATGGCAAAAATTATTTGAAGATCGCAATTTCCGCAATCCCCAATCATCAATCCGAAATCAGTATATCCACCTGAGTCAACTTGCATGAAAAAACTTTCCACTGATGAACAAAAACACAACGCTGCCGCAGCCGCGGTCGCTTTCGTTGAAAACAAAATGATGGTCGGCCTGGGCACGGGCAGCACGGTGGAATTTGCGCTGCGTCTGCTCGGCAAACGCATCAAATCTGGATTAAAAATCACCGGAGTGCCCAGCTCGACAGCAACGGCGCGAGCGGCAAAACGTTGTGGCATCCCCTTGGTGCGCGATTGGGGCGAATTCAAGAAACTCGATCTTACCATTGACGGCGCCGATGAAGTCGATCCGCAGCTCAATCTCATCAAAGGCGGCGGCGGCGCGCTCACCCGTGAAAAAATCATTGCGACGCGCAGCGATCGCGTCATTATTATGGTCAATGAAAAGAAGCTCGTTCCCCAGCTTGGAAAATTTCGTGTGCCGGTGGAAGTATTGCCTTTTGGCTGGCGTTCAACCGCTGAGGTTTTGCGCAGTCTCGGCAGCCGCGTTGCGCTGCGCGCACAAGCCGGCAAACCGTTTCACACCGATAACGGCAATTTCATCGTCGATTGTGCGTTCGGAAAAATTACCGAGCCGTTGGAGTTGCTCCAACAGATCAAGAGCATTGTCGGCGTTGTCGAAGTTGGGTTATTTGTTGGGATAGCGGATCTCGTGATCGCCGGCAAACACGACGGCGGCACCGAAGAAAAATGGGGCGTCTGATGAGGCTGGTCAATATGCGTTTGCGCAGATTGGCGCAATTCATGTTGAAAAATTTGCGCCGTCAAATTGAGCTTCATCTTCTGCTGCAAGCCCTCGCCCTCCCCCTGCTTGCCCAACCGCAACGCGTTCTCAGCGAAAATAACATCACCATCAAATTTGAGGCAAGCCGTCCGGAATCCGAGGCTGTCATGGTTATACAAATCGCGCAAGCAGCGCGGGAGGAGTTGACCAGGAGATACAACCTTTCCCCGGTCGCGATTGAGTTCACCCTTTTCAGCACAACCTATGATTTTTGCCAGCACACGCGCTCGCCCTGGTGGCTCAGTTCAGTTTATCAAAATGGCGTGATTTATCTGCAACCGGCGCGGGTGTTACACGAGCGGGGCACTCTAACCGATGTCATTCGACACGAAGTCGCGCATCGTTTGCTCGATCTGGCAACCGCCGGGAATTGCCCGCGCTGGCTGAGTGAGGCGCTGGCGATCTATCACTCCGGAGAAATAGTGCATCTCAAGCCGCAGCACCGCCGCGACCCGATCTTAACTTTTGCAGAATTCGACGAAGCTTTGCATCAAGTCCGCAGCCAGGGCGAGCTGGAGGCAATTTATTTTCAGCTTTATCGCGTCGGGCGTTTTTTTGAAGATAGTTACGGTTCCGAAAAAATCAGTGCATTGCTGCAACAATTGCGCGAGAAAAAAACATGGGAGGCCGCCTGTTTGCCGGCGCTGGGAATCAGCGCAACGCAGGCGCAACGCCAGTGGCAAGACTCGCTGGCCCCAAAATAATCACACCGTTTTCTGCATCGGCTTGCAACGCTGGTACTCATACTGCCATTCTGATCAGGGTGGGTCCTTCATTCCACCATGTACAATGATGCCGCAACACTGTGCACTTCCAGCCAGGTTGATCCGTGCTAATCCGTGTCTATCCGTGGCTCAGTCTTTTGGGTGTGGCCACGGGCTGGACCGTGTGACCTCGAGCTTTCCCTGCACAGTTATCTTTTGACAAAAAAATTTCTCGTTGGCCCGGGCATTTTGCCAAAAAGCAACAGGGCAAAATGCTTTTTCATTTTTATTCTGCGGAGCAGATGATGTATTGCGAAACCAGGCATGAAAACAAAGTATTGATCGTGAGCATCGCGAGTCACGAAACCCATTTTGCGCTTGCGCATGAACTGCGAACGACAGTATTTCAACACATTGACAACGGCGAGCGCCGCATGCTCGTCGATTTATCACGCTGCGAATTCATTGACAGCACGTTCTTGGGTGTATTGGTGGGATCAGCGAAAAAAATGAATGCGGCACAAGGCGAGTTCAAACTTGCCGGTTTGGGCAGGAATGTCCGGCGGTTGCTGCAATTGACGAATCTCAATCGCGTGTTTGAGGCGTATGAGAACAGACAGGAGGCATTGGCGGCTTTTTATAATTGCAGAGAGGTATTTTAGAAATCAAAAATCGAACAGGTGAATTGCTCCCAACACAAGAGAAGTCAAAAACATCGTTCCGTAAAACCATTTGGCATCTTTGTAAAAGATTACCATCCTGCCTCGAAATTCGTTGGGATTGATCAGATATTCTTCCAGGAAAGGTTCGCTGGCTTTTCCCTCCGCCGTTTTGGTGTAAGTCCAGCCCACGACATCGAAAAACGGAAAGCGCTTGCCTTCGAGGTCTTTTTCGCCCAGCAACACCAGACGCTCGAAGTCGTCGCTGTTAAAGAAGTGCAAGATGAGCCGTTCCCGCCGACTGCAACGCAATAGATGTTTACGCCAGTTATAATCCATTGCCCAAAACAGCAGGGGAATAAGTCCCGTCAGGAAAATAAGAGCCATCTTTGTTCTGGGGTTCATGTCGCTCATGTCTTTAACAATCAGAAATAAGCTGCCGCCCCAGAATAAAAAGCCAAAATTCTTAGTCTTGAAGATTATGTCGTCCAGGTTCTTGATGGTGCTGTGAATCAAGTCGATTTCTTTTAGGAGCAGTTCCCAGCGGTGCTGGCGGCGATGGGTGAAAAGGTCTTCCATGGAAGGTTGACACCGGTTAAAGGAATTTCAGCGCTTCATTCGGCCATGCACAACCAGCAATGCTATCGTGATGGTCGTAGCGGTAATGGCAATAATTTGCAGCAGGCCAGCTAACGAATCTGACTCTAGATTCTTGATCTGCACCTGTATCTTCCACCCCAACGTGATCGCAAGTATTTGCGAAACGACAATAAGACCGCTAGTGGCAAGTGAACCGAGCAGACTAAATCCGGAAAATCGCTTCGACTCCTGGTTGAGTTTCTGCTCCCATGTCAAACCGGGCAGCTTTGTCTCGATTTCGTCGCGGATATAACGCGCCAGTTTGATCATGATGACGCCCTGGTGCACCCAGCTCAACGTGAGGAACATGGCGATAATCGGGTAAATAAACAGCGGCATGGGTGAAGGCGCTACTCCTTGCAACCCAAGTGGGAACAAAACACTCATGGCGACGAGTAACAAACCAAAGATTTGAAACCGAAATTGGATGCGCTGCTGGATGTCGTTGCGCAACGTTTTGTATTCTTCCAGAAGGGTTTGGAAGTAAATGCTGTCCGGTTTGTTTGTCATGATGTGTGAGGTTAACTCCAACAATGTGCCGCAGATTATGAATTAACCAACCATATAATAATCAGCGTTAACAGCAGAAAGGCGTAAACTCCGAGCATGTAACCATAGTCTATCAGGCGTTGCCGGAATTTACCTCTGACAGGAATCTCGTTTGCCCACAGTTTGTCCCAGACTTCAGCATCCCCGATTGCTTTTAGGTGGTTTCTTATTTCTTTGGAATTTTTATTATGGCGAAGTTGGATTTTGCGGAAATGGAGGTCAATCAGGAAAAAGATGATGGTTGCGCCGATTGCCAGCAATAACAAAGTGGCTCCTTCCTTGGATGCCTTCTCAAAAACAAAACCAATCAGCACGAGAACCAATGTTGTCGTCCATACTTTTATGTTGAAGAGAATAGTATCGAGATGATTGACTCGGTTGGTCTCAATTTCAAGTATTTTTAGCAATTTGACTTCTTCATCCATTTGATTTCGTCCTTTTCATCGTACACGCTATACTAAAATAAGAGCTGAGTGAGGCTTCAGAAAAGCTGTTTGCTGAGTTGGTCCACTCTTTTTAAGAGGGCCGGGATTCTGTGCTCGCCATGCATGCGCATGATGAAGCCTTTTGCTTCTGCTTCACTGATCCCAGCCGCCGTCACATACAAGGCGCGCTTGCTTCCTCCTCGAAAAATTTCTGCCTCAGCCGGCGTGTCTTTGAACCGGCTCTTGGCCACGCCGATGATGATGGACTTTCCCTCAAGCGCCTCATACAAATGCTTGCCGAGGCCGGGCTTTTGATCGCCGTCAAGATAGACGTACCCGTCAATGACGATGAATTCCGGTATTTGCTCGAGTTGCTGCAAAAGCGCCATGACGCATGGCAGCTCACGTTTGTAAAACTGGCCCGCTTCATACTCTGCAACCGTGAGGATTTCAGCGATCAATTCCCGGGCGGGTTCACTATCTTCCCAGTTTTGAAACAATAACCCGGCGGCAATCGCTTTGCCCTCTCGGTAATCGACATCAACGGCAAGGATCATACTTTTAGATGGTTTTACATAAAATTTTGTTCCTCACGCTATTGCTTTTTCTGACACAACCAAGACTCATCGTTGCCCTCCAAAATTATTCGCACCAATGCTTTATTTGAGCCTTCATGGCGGTAAACGAGGGTATTGCTTCCTGACTTCAATTTAGGCGAAGGGCTCAGTATCGGAATGCCCACACCAGTTGAATACCTTTGGTGGTTTCCATTGTAGCGGCTGAATAATTTTCCGTTAGATACCAAATAATCCCAAGGTTCTGCCTTCAGTGCTTCATCGCGAGGATTCAGTACGGCGGGGAAAGTGATTTTTTTCCCGGATAATTCAATCTCAGGGTTTTTGAGTTTGGAACAATCCTGCTTCAGGGCTTTTACCGAGCTGATTTTGATGGAAATAGGACAAAGAATATTTTTTATGTGAATTTCCACGCCTTTCACGCACGACCAGTTGAAGTAGCGAAACAGCCCGCCTATGCTAATTGGCGGTTGATAATCATAAAAAGCCGCGGCAGTAGGGAGTTCAAAAGCGATCTGCCTGACACCACTAAAATCCACTGCAAATTGGAACAAGCGCTGCATGCCCTGGTCGTCAAACAATTGCAGGCAGACCACTTCCCCTTTTGAATCACCGTCTGCTGTCAGCTCGATGCCTTTGTGCTTCGACAAATCCACGTGAGAATCAAACTCTTTCCGAAAGCTGCACCACTTGGTTGATGCCAATGAATTAGCGACAATGTCTTCAACGATCACCCGCGCATCTTTGATCCGCACATTGTCTATTTCATCAGGCTTTTTAGGCGCTATGCCAGCGCCCCGGCCAATTTGCCCGAAGGTTTCTTCATCCATGACGTCGAAAATCAATTCGTTTCCACTTTCTGCAAACGCCTGGTGACCGGGCAAAGCCGTGATTTTCATCTTTAGTGACTGTGCATGGAATGGATTATTGAAACTCCATTCTTGTCCGAAAGACATCACCCGCTCCAGATATATTTGCCTGCGAAAGGTGCATTGGCCGGTTGGCCAGAATCTAACCAAATGATATTGCTCTTTTAAGAACCCCTCTTGCGGTACCAAAGGTGGATTGGCGCCTTGCAATTTTTGTTTTAACTCGTCGGTGATTTGAAAATGCAGCCGCAGACGTTCATACTTGCCGATCATGGCAAAGATTTCGTCGGCAAGCTTATTCTTCAGTATTTCTTCTGCGGTGCTCTCCAAGCTGATCGGCAGATCGAACCCCAAGGCGCGATTCATTTGATATTCGATCTCATCGGGTGTCGTCGTGGAGAACGAAGCATTTCTTGCACGCTTGCCATCAACCCTGGATAGAAGAGCTATCCAGCCCAGCTCTTGAGGAAAGGCGGCGTGTGCATACACTTTGTTGCGATAACGCCCGATCCGGTAATGATCCATCCAGGCTTCCACGGCATTGGCCGCGTAATCGCCGGAATTGCCGCGCGAATAGGCAAACCAGGAATAACCAACATTTTCGTGCACGGCAGAAGATTGCAGCAAGGCATCCGTTTCGCCCAGAGCAGCGCGGTATTTATTCGCCACCTGCGCTGAAGCATGCCAATACCAGCCATCAGCCCACGGCATATTCGGCGGCAAAAGCACGCGCGTGCCCTCGGCCCCATCCAAATAGGCGAAATCGGCGCCGATGTGCTTGTACACGTTGGCAAAATTCTGAGCGATGTAATCGGGCAGATCCGTATTGGGGTCGGCTAAAAAGGCGTCAAAAAATTCAGGCAGATGATATATAACGGCGCCGGCGGAATGTTTCATGGGCGTTGTGCCGACCGGGCTTTTTCTGATCTGCTCGCCATCGACCATTTCAGACATAACCACAAGCCCGGGAGGATCATTTTGTATTGATTCCAACAGAAGTATTTCTGTGCCGAGGAGGAGGTATTTCTCGCCCGCAGTGATGAACTTTTGAAACTCGAATGGATTGTTTACCGGAAGCACAAATTCCTTTTCTACAATATCTTCGCCAAGCAACAACGATTCGGGATTTGAGGCCAATTTCTTCACCCAGTTTGATTTAATGATTGGATTCGTAATGATTGGATCCGTTTTGACAACCATAAAGGCCATCATATGTAACCCGAATTTCATGCCCTTTACATGCAACGCATCGGCAACTTCTTTCAGCTTGCCTGGTTTTCCATCGTAATGATCGTTGCTAATGCAATAACTTCCGATATTTTCCGCCCAGGTCGAGACATAAGGCATAACGTGCCGGAACCGCCCGAGCTTGGCATATTGGATGACGTCGTTGCGATTTTGCAAATCAATATCCACAAAGAAATAAGAGCCTTTGACGTCGGGATGTTTTTTATCCCAAATGCCTTGTATCGTGGGATGCGGCAGGCCGTATTTTGCGGCTAAAGCCTGCATCCGGTTCAGCCATTGATTTTTGTGGCAAACCACCAAAGCCGTTTTGATGCTTTCCAGCTTAACGGCTGCGAAGCCGGCAGTAAGCATGGCATACTTGCTGGCATCATTGGACATTGAAGTGCTATGCACATGCGAATCGGCGTCGAGCGGGATTTGCGAAATAAGATAATCGCCTTTGAGCAACGCCGGCATGAGTCCGCCATAAGCGTCGCATAGGAAAATCATCTGCACCATGGCGACGGCGATGACGGAGGAATTCACGGTACCGAAATTCTGCACTTGCTTCAGCGTGAACACAAAATGATCCGGTTCCGCCTTGCAACGAATAAATATTTTTATGGGATCGGGAAATCGCACTTCCGAAATCCCTTCGTCATCACTCAGAGGCGTATAAAAGATTTTGTTTGAATCGGATGACTTGTTGCCACTGGGAGTGCTGAAATAAACAAGTGCGAAAGAATTGCTGCCAGAACCGTCGCAAGGATACAATTCCTGGCCATTTCCAAGCACTTTGAGGCCTACGCTGTGGCCCGTTTGTGCAACTTTGAAAATAGCGTCATCGTTGGCAAAGGCGATGAGGCTGTCTTGTGCAGTAATGGAGGGAGGCATGGTGCGATCGTTTTGATAGCTTGTGGTTATTGTGCTACCATTGAACAAATGCTCGTTATGAATTATTGCAAATTGTACCCATAATTCCTCGCTTTATCTATAGTAGCGTTAACATTCGTCAGTCCTTTATTAGGATCGATACCTGCCACCTTTCTTACTTGATTGTAATTAGTTTCAATGAATTGTTCAAATTCTATCCAGGTTCGGTTTTGCGGTATGAAATTTTTGGTTTTCATGTATGCAACAACACGTTGGACACCGCCAGAAGTCCAATGGCAGAGTTTGGTTAAACGCCAGTATAAATCCGTATTTCGGCTAAAACTCAATCGATCAACGATTTTCATGTAGTTTCGGATATATACTAATCCCTGAGTAAAAGAGTAATTCCAATCCCAGCTGAGTCGCAGGTGATCAATACAGAGATTCTCACTTTCTTCCGGAAATAGCTGCATATACCCTCGTTCATCAAGGCGAGTCCAAGATGTGATTTGTCCACCAGATTCTTGCTCAACCCAGCCTTTGAGGAAAGGCAGAAGAATATCATTTCCTGTATACTTACGGTCTATCCAATTCATGCCTTCATATACCTGAACTTTAATATCCAAAGGCGAACCATCAATTTTAGTCGGTCTTTCTGCAGTAACCTCGAACAATTTAACGATAGTTTTATCATCGAGACTGCCGGTGGCTGACAGTTCCGAAGGATAATGTGCTTGGAATTCTCGAATAGCAGATTTTGTCCCGTCACCGAATTTTCCGTCGACCTCTAATCCTCCGGGGTGAGCAAAGCCACACTTCCTTTTGCTTGGTCGGTAATAAATTAAGTTGAGAGCCATCTGCACCCATTGTATGAAACGTAAATCACTGGTGGGGTCTGATGGAACTGTTAGGCTTCCTCCGTTTCTGTTTTCAAGCTCGGTCAATGTTCGTTCATTGATTTCACCAATCGGAGATATACCATAACTTCTCTGAAAATTTTCTAAAACTGGATTGGTTTTTTTCCCAAACTTTCCATCTGTGTATAGTGGGGGATTGGGTAATAGTAGTCTGTTTAAAGAGTTTTGTATCCATTGCACTAAGACAGGATTGTATATCGTTTTCAATGAGGCCTGACCACTTCCACCCGAGGCAGTTCTTTGAGAGGCTTGCGGAGTTGACTGGGCAGTTGTTGAAGAACTTTGCCCATTTTTTCCGCTGAGGGCAAGTTGGCCTTTCATCTTTTGCCAGGTGTTTGGCCCAATGACGCCGTCCACGTCTTTTCCGGTAAAACCGTTTTCTTTTTGCCAGCCGGCGACGGCTTCAACAAATAATTCTTCGATCGGACTGATATCGGTGAACCCCAACAAAGTATAAATCGCATACCGATGGTTGTCCCAACCCAGGCTCTGTGCATATCTGCGATTTTTCTCGATGGCATTTGCAATGACAAGATGGGGGAAATACCCCGCAACTGTTTTGGTGCTTGGTAGAGGTGATGTTGGCGTGAAGCCATTTTTTCCGTTGAGTGTAAGTTGGCTTTTCATCTTTTGCCAAGTGTTAGGCCCGATCACGCCGTCCACGTCTTTTCCGGTAAAACCGTTTTCTTTTTGCCAGCTGGCAACGGCTTCAGCAAATAATTCTTCGCTCGGGCTGATATCGGTGAACCCTAACAACGTATAAATCTCATACCGCTGGTGATCCCAACCCAGGCTTTGCGCGTATCTGCGATTTTTCTCGATAGCATTTGCAATAACAAGATGAGGAAAATATCTCGTAACTGTATCGGTGCTTGACGAAGGTGAAGAAGGAAGAGGCCTATCAACTATTTGGCCAGATCGGAAATAGATAACTTCCGGTTCAGTACTATCGCAATTGCTGTAAGGGTCAAATATCGACATCACTACATGGAATTGACCTTTTTTCTCACTAACATCTTCACGTGCAGGCATATTAGGATGCTTTTCCCAAGGTTTTACTTCATGACGATTCATATCTGAAAAGGCTGTAAGCTCATATTGGCCCTTGTCCTCTTTTTCTCCTAGTCGAAGATGGGGATATTTACCGTTTCTTACGCTCTTTATCTTTTCTTTTTCATCAAATGAAAATTCCAACCTCATGTTTCTCAAATTATAATAATTTTTGTGATTATATTCATCTTCCCCGTCGGGCTTGCGGAGGCTTTCCAAGACGAATCCGTCTTTTAAATAGGTTACCATATGGCGTAGATACCATCGCAGTGTTTTGTCATCTTCACTAACATACCCAGCATTCTGAGCCGAGTAAATTAGCATACCTGGTCTTAATTCGACTAATACGTAAGGCTGAAGTGATTCATCTCCATCAATATATTCTCCTTCATAGATTTTCATGTAAAATTTATCTCCGACCTTCGTGATATGGTCTAAACGGGGATTTAGACCTTTCCGCATTGGGTTCTGATAAGGTTTGCCCCAACCTCTGCTATAAGCCTCTTTCATTAAATTAGAATCGGGTATAAACTTTTTACCATCTCCCTTTTTGTACAGCATCGTGCCCTTGCCACAATTTCTATTTTTGAGAAGCACATCGCGCATAAAATACGTTATCTCTGCACAGTCCCACTCTCGCTTTTTATCAAAATTTTTTATCCATACCCTCAGTAGTTCACTGGGCGAAGGGCGGCTTGAATAGGTAGGATCTCGTTCAGTGTCAAATAATAATTCCTCAAATAATTGACGATCTCCCATCTCTTCTTGGTTCATAGCACTTGATGGATATTTAACACCACGTTCTGCTAAGCCCCTCCTATATTTCGACTCATCATCAACAAAACCTTCTATGGAGTCTTTATATTCTTCTACAATTTCGTCATCATAAGACATTCCCCAATTTTCATTTTCTTGGACATTCTCATTATCTAATATATCTTCAAATTCAGCACTATAACTCTCTTTCCGTTCTTCGTGGAATTCCGGCTCAATGGCATATTCTGCATTTTCTTCAAAAGCCTGCCGAAACGGGCTCTCCACCTCCAAAGCTGCCAAGCGCGCCTCCCACTCTGCTCCAGTCTCTCGGGTGAAGAGCTCTCCTTCAAGAAACGGAGACACAAGGCCTTCCGGCGGCAGAATGCGGACCTTATGATTTTTTTCTTCTTGCGAGTTCATGATGGATCGCCTCAAAATTATCTCACCGCCACTTTCCCGGCCTTCATATCGCGCCCGGTGATGAGAGACCAGTGGGTGATGATAGTGTTCATCGTTTTCTGCACTGCATTTATTTCCGTGCCCTCACCCACAAAGCTCGACACTATCGCCGTATTGGAAGCCTCAATCTGGATAAGAATTCGCGATATGGCGTCCGCGATATCAAAATAGCTTTTGGAAAGGCCGTGCGCCGGCAGGCCGACGCGCTGGGCGACCTTGAAGAGTCGTTGTTCCGGACTGGCCGCCTCCGCCCTTAAGGCCACAATGATCGGTGACTCATTGAATGACACGGTCAGGTGGAACCACGACATCGCCGCCACTGCAAAAAACTCCTCGCGTGAAAGGTTGCCGCTTTGCCGGCGCGATATCAACATATCGTGGAGATTTTCGACCAGATTCTCCATCTTTCCGCTATCCGTCGGATTGGGCCCTGTCTCATTTTTGATGTTGGTTATTGCAATCCAAACCTCCCGCAGTAGCTCCTCGAATACAGTCACGAATTCGTTGTTGTAGGCATCCGCCTTGATATAAGAATAGGGCTGGCCTTCATTGGAGCCATGGTTGAGGTCCATGCCGAACATACGCCAGTAGGCATTCCGCCGTGTGGCGCGTAGGTCCGGGCGGATGTGACTGGCGATATTGGTTATGGAAAGTGGAGGTGGATCATGATAGAAAAGTTCCTCGGTATTACGAAGCCAATGCTCTGCGCCGGCCGTCGGAGCACCTAGCTTCTCACCATGCAGGAACTCAAAAAGCACCTGCCGAAAGATCTCGTAGATCCGGGTATTCTCGATCATGTAGGCATAGATCAAGTGGTCCCATAAGACCGTACGACCTGTGGCAGGCACACCAGCAGGTGCCCATATTGTTACCAAACCGTCAGGAGCCGCAATGCCCATGGTACTTTTAAGCAAATTGAGCAACTTATCATCATGCTGGGGAGCAAGGTCGCTCCGATTGCCCGGATGTCCCAATGGCAATCGTAAATCTGTTGATTGTCTGTCATCGTAAGCTCTGGACTGCCAAGCAACCTCCAGTAATGTTGTTAACTCAACAGGGGGACATTCAAACATCTTTAATGCGCCCCCGGGGATTATGCCTGCGAATCGTCTAAACATATCTATGCCTCCTTAATATCTAAATGTAAATTAAATTCTCGACAAGACTGTATTGCCATCTCCCTTACGTTTTCTTTTCTGTTTTAGGCTTGTCGGTTGGCGCTGCAGTAGTTGCCCCAACTGTAATTGGCGGGTAGCCAAGACACGGCCCTCGCCACCGTCTATTTGGGGGTAGTTCACCAGGAGGTTCCGCATCTGTGAGATCTTCAGGGAATGGCACCCGCAGTACGTTCCGGATATCCTGGAATTCTTTCAGGGCCGGGATAGGTTGCTGTTGTGGTGTTTGTTCTGGCATGATTGTATTCTCCTTACTATTTGGGTTTAAGCGGCTTGCACCGCGCCGCCGAGTCTTAACATCCACTCTTCTTGCTGTTTGAACATATTCGTCTTTCTCTCCAGCATCGTGGCCATGCGCAGGCCGGTTAGCGCCAGCAGCCGCAATGCCTCCGTCCAAATCCAATGCATGGAGGTGTACAGCGCAGCTCCAAGTTGTTGCTCCAATGCGAGAAGTGTTTGCGGCTTGACACGCTCAGGATCGATCAAGGCGATGAGGGGACGGCTGCCAAACGCTCGCAAGGGCTGTCGTAACGTGATATCGACAATATTGGGAAGCAACGGCAGCGAGGCGCGCAGTAACGGCTCGGTTGCTTCAGGAGCCTTTTCAAGTGGATACAACTGCATCCACGCCTCGGCGAGCTGGTCCCAGGGGCCGGCGCCAAAAAATTGCCGGCACATCTCCACGCCAAGCAGGAGCCGGATAAAGCTGATGGGGTGAGGGTCGCCGGGAATGTGGCGAAAAACCGTGGCCGCTCCTCCATCCAACACACCGTACAGCGCGGCAACGCTGGCATACCCGGTATGAACAAAAGCAAAGGCATCTGCCGCAATCTCGGAAGCCCAGCTTGCCCATGCTTCCGCGGCGCCGGCCGGCGCCTCACGCAAACCGGCGCCAAGCGCAGCGGCAAGCTCTTCATTCCAGCCCACAATGTGCGCCACTTGATGGCCGGCCTCATGAATGAGCGCCGTCGACCGGTGCAAGTTGTGCCGGGTGATTTTGATGGCCGCAACAGGATTCATACTGGTGCCATCCCAGAGCCGCAGACCGGCCTTGAGGATGGAAGCGCCGAGGCCTTTGTCGATATAGCTCAACACCACCGGCCCCGGCTTGCCCAGTTGATCGAGAAACTGGGCCATGCTGCGATGCGCCAGGGTATCGCAAGCCTTCATCATTCCCGCCATCGCCGGGCTCGTTCGGGTGTTGATCGCGTCAGCATAGAAATCCAGCGTTGTCTCAACCCGCAGATAGAAGCTACGGAACCCGAGTAACTGACGTCGCATCGTTGCGATATTGGCGGAAGAGTGCGCGGCGTCGAACGTCGCTTGCAAAAGTGCGCCTTCGCGGTTTAGGCGCGCGGCAACTTCCGCGAGGTGCTGCCGAATGGACAATCCGAGATAGCGTTCGAGACTGTTCCACGCCGCGGGTGAAGCCAGGTCGTCCAGTTTCTGCAGCCGGGCTGCTGCGTCGATCCAATGTGCCGCTTGGCGAGAGAGCTGATTTCGAATTCCGCTGCTGGAATCATTCATGGCTGTAGCCTGGGGTGATCTTGAAATTTACCGCAGGTTCGCTGCCGGTCATCTTTAAGCTCGTCAGCGAAAATCCCTTGCCTTTGAGCGCCTGGCGAAGCTGAGGAAATCCCGGGGGATTGCCAAGGGTGATCATGATCGTCACGCCATCAGCGGTATCTTCAGCAGCTTTGATAAATTCCTCCCCGTGTTGCTTCAAATGAGCCGTGAGTCCTTTCAGAACCCACTCTTGCAAGCGTCCCAAGAAAGTTTCAGGAACCACGGAGGGCACGCGGCTAAACGCAGTCGTCCATTGGTCCGGCGTCACAGCATCGTGAATGATTTTCAATCGGCCAAAGCCGCGGGTCAGGGCTTTGCGCAGCCCGCGCTCCGCGAGGTGCCCCAAACGAGCCACAACCATGCCGAGGTGAGTGTGCTGGCGAAGTTTCACGGCGACCTCTTGCGCGCGAATTTCACTCAAAAAAAGATAAATCCGGATTTCGTTTTTGGGAAAATCGAGAATCAGCCGAACTCGAGTCGGGCCGCGTTTTTTCGTCCGTCCGGCTCGTCCTGGAACCGTAAGCGCGCGTTTCCCCGGAATCTGCACGTGGTAGAAGCGCTGGCCGGCAGTGGCAGTGTGCTGATCCGAGGCGTTGCCACCGTTGGTCTCGCGGCCTAATCCCGGTTCTCCCAATAACAGTTCGGCCGCCTCGATGGTCAATGGATGAAGTTGGCCATGCTCATTATCCAAGCCGACCGTGTTATTTTCCAATCGGCTGATATCTGACAAGCTGGTGCCGGGAATTGCTTCGTAAAGATGCACAAAGGCTTCAACTTCTTCGCCGGGTTCAACCCCAAGCTGCTCCTCTAAAACTTCCCCTAAAGAATTTCCCTCCGAGGTGTCGAGATTCAACACTTTATGCGGCGTGAGCCTGGTGGGAATTCTTCGGCTAAACTTCTTATATCGCTTTCGGCGGCCGCGCGGCATCATGACCCAGGTTCCTCCATGCTTTTTCGCTTCCACGAGATCGGGTCTCTTGACATAAGTTCCTGCCGGCAAGACCGGTGGAAGATTGGCGGCTGCAGCATGCTCAAAGGCTTCAAGCGCAAAGCCCTCCAGCAGTTCCTGATTGTCCAGCACGTAATCCGGGGCAGCCGCCACACGACGCATGGTTTCCTCGACGGTGGCTGCGACTGCCTCTGCGGCCGCTTGCGCAGCATCTTCGGGTGTGGTCTCTAATTGCAAGAGCTTCAGCCCTGCATCCACGATCGCCTGCGAGAGTGGGCCGGCATGTTGAGGGTCAACAAATTTGCCGATGAGCTTGCCAAGCAAATTGGCCAAAAACCCCACGACCCTTTTACGGCCAATAAGTTTTAGACCGATTCGTAATGCTGGCAAAATAGCCGGAAGGAAGTTTTCGACATGAGGAGTTGGATCCTCGCCCTCTTTCAGCCGCCGCAAATTCTCAACAAATTGTCCTCTGGCGCGATCCAGTTCGGCTAAAGGATAAGTGTTGTCACCATCATGCTCGGTCAAAACCCTCGCGACCTCTAGATCTTGCTCCACCTCCGAACGCGCGAACAGGACGTTGGCGACCTGCTGATTAAACTCATGTTGAATGCGACAAGCATTACAGGTTGCAGCGTTACTTGACGCGTGGTTATGACTTTCCTCGAATTCATTCAAGAAGGGCACCTTCTCGGCTAACTTCTGGGCGATGGGCTGAAGCTGGCTGGGGAGCTTGTCTATGGCGGTCTGCACGACGCGTTTCAATAGCGGTTTAATAAACGCTTTGAGTTTGTTGAGAATCGGCCCGAGACCCAACTTGGCCGCAAAGCTCACACCCTTTTTGGCGAGGTCAACAGCCTTGCTTGCTACTTTCTTGACGCCTTTCCAGAGTTTTCCCAGGAATTCTTCAAAGTTCGGTGTGAGCTCAACCGCAGGTTGATACCGGTCAACAATGGTTTCGATCTCGTCCTCTGTAAGCGTGTTCGGATCGCGCTGGCTAAGCTCCCGGGCAAGCGCCTCCAGCTTGGTCTCGGCCTCTGCAACGAGAGGAGCGAAATGTTGATTGAGGAGCCTTTCGGCTTGGTAAGCGATGGTTTGGGGATCTTCCTGTTCGTGCGGAAAGCTTGTTTCGTAAATGGCCGCAGCCTCATTCACCAATGTGGACAGAGCTTGATGGAATTCTTCGTCGTAAAATTCATTCAAAAATGCGACGTACTCTTCGGTTTCCGGATCGACCAGGCCGCCGCCTTCCTCAGATTCGTAAAGCGACAAGAAAGGACTGCTGGGAGGAGCTGAAGTCTCAAGGGGCAGTCGGCTGACTTCTTCCGCAATGAAACTGCTGACATCCAGGAATGGCGCTTGATTCTTCATATATGATACCTCCTTTGGTTCTCTCGCGATTTCTTTCACAGAGAAGTTGAACGCTGTAAAATTTCCAGATGACCTCGAGATGTTACACGCCTGCATTTTCGAATTCGACAATGACAAATAATATGCCAGGCACGGATATGGCTTGACAACTCAATTATCTTGTAAACTTAGATCGCAAAGTCATTTCACCGGGCGAAAAGGAAAACTTATCCTTTCAGATCTGCAGAATGGTATAAAAGGATAAACGAAGAAGGTTGAAGGCTTTAAAAAATTCCCAAGCATTAAAAAACGACCAGCGGACAGCATCGAAGAAGAAAGCTTTTAAACACGGGTTACGCGGATGACACGGATTCCCACGGATTTTTATTTTTTGGGCTTTATCCGCGCCAATCCGCTCAATCCGTGTCATCCGCGTTCAAAAAAGACACGGCAACGTTAAGAGTATTTTTCTGCGCCTAAGAGCCTTGCTCACTCCTCAACCCGCAAATTCTTCAGCAGCCGGCTCAAATAAGTCGGTTGAATTTGTAAAATCTCCGCAGCTTGCTTTTTAGCACCGCCAGTATATTTTAAAACATTGGCGAGATACTGCCTTTTCAGCTCGAAGATGGCTTCATCCCAGGGGCGCGGTTGAAACAGCGTGTTGCCGGCGGCAGAAGGTGTTTCAAAAAAGGGGAAATCGGTTTGGCGCAGTTGCTCGGATTGGCAGAGCACCACGGCGCGCTCCATGGCGTGCTCCAGCTCGCGGATGTTACCGGGCCAGGCGTAGGCCTCCAAATGCGGCATGGTATCGGCGTGAAAGCCTTTGAGGTGCTTGCCGTACTTTTTGTTCATCGCGCTGAGAAAATGCTCGGCAAGAATAGGGATGTCTTCTTTTCTCTCGCGCAGCGCGGGCAGGTTGATATTGACGACGTTAAGGCGATAAAAGAGATCGCGGCGAAATTTGCCGGCGATCATCTCATCCCGCACGCTCTCGCTGGCCGCGGCGATAATGCGCGCGTTCACTTTTCTAACCTGCGAGCTGCCCAGCGGGCGGATTTCACTTTCTTGGATGGCGCGTAGCAGCTTGGCTTGCAGCTCCATCGGCATGTTGACGATCTCGTCGAGGAACAGCGTGCCGCCGTGGGCTTCTTCAAACAGTCCCTTGCGATCTCGATCCGCGCCGGTGAAGGCGCCTTTGACATAGCCGAACAACTCGCTTTCCAGCAAATTCGCCGGCAGGGCGCCGCAATCCACCGCCACAAAAGGGCCTTGCTGGCGCGGGCTGCCGTCATGAATGGCGCGCGCGATGCACTCCTTGCCGGTGCCGCTTTCTCCCGAAATGAGCACGCGCACGTCCGTGGGCATCACCTGCCGCAAGAGTGCAAACACACTCTGCATGATCGCGCTATGGCCGAGTATGCCGGAAAAATCAGCTTCGTTCCAGAGCTCCCGCGCGGTGTTCGTTTTTAAAACGCCGCATTCCACGAACATCCCCATCTCCAAGATAGTTGGTGAATCCTGTGTATCTCTGTGATGAAAAGTTTTACAAGGCAAGTAAGGGGGCAAAGGGATGCAGTGCGTCGAAGGTGAAGCCGATAAAAGCCGGTACGAAGAAGTCTGTTCGGATAAAGCCAGATCGTGTCAAAGTCTTCGCCGTCGCGCTTGATGGTGAAAGACAAAAAATTGAAGCAAAAATCTCACACAATTAAACCCCGGCTTCGCGCATGACGTCCCCACATGACCGCCATGCGCCTCGGCCGGGGTGTTTTATTTCATCAACAAAAGCCGCTTTGCAACGCTGAACTCGCCGGCCTGGAAGCGATAGAGGTACACGCCACTGCTTACGCATTGGCCGTGTTCATCTCGGCCATCCCACGTGGCTTGCTTCACTCCCGCGGATTCTTTCGTATCGACCAATGTGCGTACTCTCTCGCCGCGGAGGTTGCAAATCACAAGTTGCGCGTGCCCGGTGCGTTGCAGTACATATTGAATCACAGTCGAGGAATTGAACGGGTTGGGATAATTCTGCGCCAACACGTGGTGGTGCGGAAGCTCATTCATCTTCTCTTGTACGACTGTAGTCGCACCGCAAGCAGCCCGATAACTGATGATGCCGCCGCGCTTTGTATGAAAGTCATAAACCACGCCCCAAGCTTGCACACTGTCATTGCTCGCACCAAAGGCAATAGCCGCAAAGGTCAGCACTTTGCTCACACCCACGTCGGCGAGTATCTGCTCTTCCCACGCCAATCCGCCATCAACGCTGGTTAAAATAAAAGGTCGAAAATCCGGCCCGGCTTCGCCATAAAGCCACAATTGCTGATGCGAAGCCGCGTTGACGCCGGTGAACAATGTGAGATATTGCACTTCTGCTACTGGAAGATCATTGATCGGCTGCCACGTCTGACCGCTGTCCGTGGTGCGTGCCAGGAAAGGAGGTTGTGCCGAGGCTCGCAAGCCGATGCTGGGCGAAATGAAATGCAAAGCTTGCAACTCTACGCTCAACGCGTTGGGAAGGAGAATCCAACTTTCACCGCCGTCGCTGGTGCGAAACATACGGTTGCCCTGATTTCGATGTATATCCACTACAGTGCCGAACCAACCGTGAAGATGATCATAAAAAAAGCAAGCATGGGATAGCCCAGACTCCTGTTCTTGCGGCTGCGGCATTTGCGCAATACGCCGCCAGGTTGCGCCAGCATCATTGGTTTTTGCAATCAAAAAATTTTCATGCGCACTGGGGGGATTGCTCAACGCAATGCCATTCCCGGTGTCAAACCAATGCACCGCATACCAATATGGCGTGGGTCCTTTGGCTGTGTAAGCCACTTGCCAGCTTTGACCGCCGTCAATCGTGCGATACAAATTCGCACTGCCGTTCTCACGTTCCGCGCCCGCACCGCCGGCAATGGCAATATTTGAATCGACGGCCGCGAGGCAAGAGATTTTTTCCTCACGCGTCACGGTTGCAATCAGCCGCCAGGTTTTGCCGGCATCATTGGTGCGCCACACTTGCCCATTGAAGTCGCATAGCCATGCGCTTTGATCATTTACTACGGCAAGATTCACCGGCGGCGCAAGCGGGCTCAACTCGGCTTGCAATTGCCAGTACGATTGCGCCCAGCTTGCGAACACGGCATGCCACGCGCTGATAAGAATGAATAGGAATTGCTTCCCGCTCATTTATCTTTCTCTTCCTCGCGTGTGCTCGCAACTGCCCCTACAATCATTCATTTCATCAACAAAAGCCGCTTTGCCGTGCTGAACTCACCGGCTTCGAGGCGATAGAGATACACGCCGCTGCTCACGCGCTCGCCGCGGTCGTTGCGGCCGTCCCACGTGATTTGCTTCAAGCCCGCGGACTCCTTTGCATCAACCAGCGTGCGCACTTTCTCGCCGAGCAGATTGTAAATGGCGAGTTGCACTTGCGCGGCGCGCGGCAGTTGGTATTGAATCATCGTCGAAGGATTGAAGGGATTGGGATAATTTTGCGCGAGGTGAAAGCCAGAAGGTTGCGCGGATGGCCGCTCGGCAACCGCGGTGCTCAACTCACCGGCGAACTTAAATATCTTTCCCGAGGGTGAATAGCTGGCGGCCCAACCAACCGTGGGACTGACAAAGCTGAGCGCAAAGGTTGGTTGTGTGCTTGGAAGAATTTGCCAAGTGTCGCCGCCGTCATTGGAATAGGCCGTGCCTTGGGCCGAACTGGCCACCAACATGTTGTTATTGGTATTCGGGACAAACTGCAGAGTCGAAGGATGAAGGTTGAGAGCCGGAACCAAATTCCAACTCTGGCCGCCATCCGTGGTTTTCACTAACATCGTCTCGGTTTTGCTATAGGAAGACTTATAACCTCCGGCAAAGCCCGTAAGCGAATCTGCGAATGCTACTGTACTGATCCCGAAAAAATCTCCACTGCTCGGTAACGGTGTGCTTACGGAGGTCCAGGCTTTCCCTTGATCCGTGGATTTGATCACGCGAATCGGAGTTCCGTTGCCGGTGCCGAACCAGGCATTTTTTGTTCCTTCAACGAACAACGTGGTACCGCCCGCATCGCCAAAACCCGCCCATTCGTTTGGCTTCGGCGCGGGAAGATTTGCCGCCGGCACCTGGTTCCACGTCGCACCGCCATCCGTGGTGGTAACGATCAAAAAACTTCCGTCAACGGGATCACTCGTTGCCAAACCATTGTTTGCATCCCAAAAGGCAATGCTGTTGAAAAAAGCGCCGGCGCCGGTGTTGCGATATTGCTGCGTCCAGGTCGCGCCGCCGTCCGTGGTTTTGTAGATGCGAGCGTCTTGCAATGTGTTCCAATCCTGTCCAGTGTAATAAGCCGTGTCTTGATTGATAACGGCGATGGAGTTAAAGAGGAGCGTCTGCGCTCCAGGCACGACGCCCGTTTTCCAAGTCGCGCCGCCGTCCGTGGAGCGCAAATAGGTACCGCCCGAAGCGCCGGCCCAAACCGTGTTTTCGTCCACGGCTTTAAGCGCTAAAATCGTTTGGGTCGTGCCGGTGCTGATAACGCTCCACGTGCGCGCTGCCGGTTCTATTTGCAAACCATCCACATAGGCTTCGCCGGTACCGTCGATTGTCAAGCCGAAAAAAATGGCCGTGCTGTTTTCGGGAACGTCTAATATGATTTCGTATTGCTCCCAATCCATGGTGCCCACCAGCGGCCGCGTTCCCATGTTGTCAAAGCTTAACGTTTGATTGCCGGCATCGACGCGCATCCACAAGCCCGCGAAACTTGCGACGTTTACGGTTTTCACGTATGCGGAAAGCTTTATGGCTTGATTGCGATACTGGCCGGGTGCAATGCTCGTCAAGTATGTGCCAAAGCCGTTGATGGTCGCCACTTTCGATTTGATGAAGCCGCCATTCGCAGAACCATGACTCACGGTCGGATCCCCGCCCATGTCATAATCCTGCGGGCGCGAACCGGCTTTGGACCAGGTGAAGGGTTGCGCAGAAGCATTTTCCAACACTACGCACAACAGCAGCGCCAATGAAAGCAGCGCACTGATCTTGTAACTTTTGCAGCTCATGTCGAGCCTCCTCATTTTCTAGTTCAAAGAGTTTTCTACCATTAATTTGAAAAGTCGATTTGCACGGTGTAGCTGCACAAAGGTTCGATATGGTTGTGGCCCACCCGGAGCTTATGGCTTCCCGACGGCAAAACGGCGGTCACCTTCTCGCCGGGCGCGCCAACAGTAATCGCGTTATTGCTCGCAATCAAAATAATCGTAGCCGCCCTGCCCGAGGCCGGCTGCAAGCTTGTGAACGAAGCGGTGACCTCTCCTGCCTTTGCCATCGTGAACGCATGCTCGATCGGCGGAATTGCACACTCTGCCGAGAATTGTACCGGGCGGACTTGGATTTCATTGTTGCTCCCGATCCCACTGTCACTCTGACACCCGATCAAGACGGTATACGATACGATGGCGACACAACATGTGGCCCGGAGCATTCTGTTCATAGCGACTCCCTTCGTAAGCGGCCCATGAATTTTGTAAGAGGTTATACGTTGCCGCAAACGAATACCATGCCACGAAGCGATGAAGAGTTTTGTGAATGAGTGGTCAATATAAAACTTGGGGTTAGGGAAAGAGTTATAAAGGCTGAACGGAGAAAATCAGGTGGGAAAAATCCGCAGGAAATTAGAGGGTGACATCGGGGTTGTTTTTACGGTAGTAGGAGCCGCGAAGAATTGGGGGGGAAAGCGCAGAGCGCATAGAGCAAAGCGCTTAACGCCAAGCGCTATGCCCTCTGCCCTCGCACAATCCCCAAATTCCCCATTTTATACCGCAGCGTCTGCTCGGCAATGCGCAATTCGCGCGCGGTTTTGGCGATGTTCCAGTTATTCGCAGCCAAAGCCTGCCGAAGGAGCTGCTCTTCGTATTCGGAAAGACTTTCATATAACGGTTTGATGATACCCGCATCTTGCTGTCCGGCCTCGATTTTTTTCATCTCTTTGTGTAGCTCTTGTGGCAGGAGGTCGCGTTCCAAAATCACCATCTTCGGGCCGGCCAGCGTGACGAGACGCTCGACGAGGTTCTCCAGCTCGCGGATGTTGCCCGCCCAATGGCGCTGTTGTATGAAATCCAAAATCGATTCATGAAATGACTCAGCGGGCTTTTCCTGTTGAGATGCAAATTTCTTGAGAAAATGATTGGCGAGCAGAGGAACATCTTCCTGGCGTTCATCCAAAGATGGAACGCGAATGGGATAAACGTGCAGCCGGAAAAACAAATCTTCGCGGAATTTTTGTTGATCCACCAGCTTGCGCAGAGAAGAACTGCTGGCAACGATGAGGCGAACCTCAACGTGGCGGGTTTTATTGCTGCCCACCGGACGCACCTCGCCTTCCTGCAGCACGCGCATGAATTTGGCTTGCATGTCGATGGGCAGGTTGGCAATCTCATCCATGAACAGCGTGCCGCCATTCGCCTCTTCGAGCAAGCCTTTGCGATCCGTCGTGGCACCGGTGAATGCGCCTTTCACATGACCGAACAACTCACTCTCAATCAAGTTCGCAGCAATCGCGCCGCAGTCAATCGCCAAAAACGACCGCTCGCTGCGACTGCTCAAGCGATGAATGGCGCGGGCAATCAACTCCTTGCCGGTGCCGCTGGCGCCTTCCAACAACACGCGCACTTCGCAACGCGCCGCAGCTTCGATGGCTTGCAAAAGCTCGATGAACTTTTTACTCTTGCCGATCAGGCCGAGCCCCTCGTATTTGACCAGCAGCGTAGCCTCCGGCACCGGCGCGGCAAAATACTGTTGCAGTTTTTGTGCGTTGCGCAGATAAGGCGCGGCGATGGTGGCGAGTTGTTCTAAATACTGGATGCTCGTTGCTGGTTGCTGGTCGATATTTATGAGAATGATAGCGCCAATCACGCTGCCTTCAACACGAAGAGGAACGCCCAGCGCGGTTTTGATCGGGATGCCGGCGAAGAGATTTTTGGCAAAGCTGGGATCGGTTTTGAGGTCGGAGCTGGCAAACGGCCGCTGATGCTTGATGATCCAACCGCTCACATGGGTTTGCGCGACATGAAACTGCTGCGAATCATCTTCGCGCCCTTCACGCATGATTGTCCTTATCGTGTTCCGCGTCTGCGGATTGATCATCATGATCGTCGCGGTTTCCGCATTCAACAAGCTCGCCGCCTTCTGCGCCGTTACGCGGAGGATTTCCTGAAAGTCGGTCTGCTGGCTGAGGATGGCAGCCAGATCAAGGAGGTGTTCCAGTTTTTCTGTGTTCATAATCAAAAATTAGATTGATGGATTATTGTATTGGATCACTGGATTTAAAAACTCCGCTAGGAGTGAAATGTTTATAGCCCAAAGTTCGCCTGAGAATAGAAACCCCATCGGGGTGACATGTTTGGTTTTGGCTCCAATTGGCGATTTGCTTGCACCACTACATGTCACTCCTAACGGAGTTCAAAGACTAAAACCAAATTATCCAACTATAAACATGCCACTCGTCGGGGAGTTAGCTGAAAAAATATTGCTTCACGAATCCAATCAACTTTTGGAAATTACGCCCCGGCGTGACGCGGACGAGGCACTTGCCTTGCTTTACATCACCTCCACCCCATCCCACCCTTCCGGAACACCTTGCGCCATGAATTGCGCCGCGCGGGTGAAGAAAAGCTTGGCCGTCGTATCCGCGGCATTCACCGCCAGCACGCGCTCGAAACATTTCACCGCGGCCGCAAAATCCTTGGCAAAATACCTTTGCAAGCCTTGCTCAAAATCCTCCTGCGTCGCGCGCTTTAGCGCGATGATCGGCTCAGGATCGCCGTCGTAAATCTCGAAGATCGGCACCGATTGTTTTTTGCCTTTGACCTGCACTTTGCCAAGAGAACGTTGGTGATACTCATGCTCCGCCGGCAAGCACATCAAGCTTTGTTCACTGACAATGATCGCGGCGCCGTAAAGTTTGTTCAAGCCTTCGAGACGATACGCCAAATTCACGGCATCGGAGAAAATATCGCTCTGCGCGCGCTCACTTTCGCCGACAATGCCGAGCATCAAGCTGCCGGTGTGAATACCGATGCCAATGTGTATCGGCCATGCACCCTGCACCATGCGCTTCGTGTTCTCTGCCGTGAGTGTGCGCTGCGTGGCAATGGCGGCTTTGATTGCCTCCTCGGTTTGCTGTGGGAAAACGGCAATGATGTTGTCGCCGGAGTAGCGATCAATAAAACCGTGGTGCTCGCGGATGATCGGGCTGACCTTCTCAAAATAGGAATTGATGAACGCAAAATTCTCCTGCGGCGTCATTTTTTCCGAGATGGTGGCGAACGCGCGCATGTCGGAAACAAACAAGGCCATTTCCATCTGCACGCCGTCGCCCAGCTTCACCTCGATGATGCTTTCCTTGTTGAGAAAGCGCAGAATGTCATGCGGCACGAAGCGGCCATAGGCGGAGTTGATCTTCAACAGATTCAAATGCGTTTTGATACGCGCCAATAGCTCGTTTTTGGAGAACGGCTTGGCGAGATAATCATTGGCGCCGGCGAGAAATCCTTCCACGAGATCGGAAACTTGATTCTTCGCGGTCACCATGATCACCGGCAATTGCGTGGGCAGATGCGTCTCGCGGATTTTCTGGCAAACTTCATAGCCGGACATGCGCGGCATCATGATATCGAGCAGCACGAGATCGAATTTCCTGCCGTTGCTCAAGGCGTGCAACGCCTGCTCGCCGTTGAAGGCTTGCATGATTTCGTACGGCATGCTCGCGAGATGGTTCGCAAGCACTTGGTGATTGACCGGCTCGTCGTCAACGATGAGAACATGAAATTCACCTTCCGTGCTGTTACCGTTGAAGGGCATCACTTCCACCTGCTCCCCGAAATCACCGGTAGAGATCTCACGCACTTTTGACAGATCAGTGGCAGTAGCAGGGGCAAGTCGTTCCTCTGAAACTGGCAGCGTGAAAGTGAAAATGGAACCTTTGCCGATCTCGGACTCCACCCAGATTTTGCCGCCATGCAGCTCCACCAGTTGTTTGGTGATGGTCAAGCCCAAGCCCGTACCGCCGTATTCGCGCGCAATTGAGGCATCCACCTGCTCAAAGGATTCAAAGATGGACTCGAATTTATCCGCTGGAATGCCGATGCCGGTATCGCGAATCGAAACCGCGACCATGCCGTTCTGTTGTTCGGCAAAAACCCGCACGCTGCCGGACTCGGTAAACTTGATGGCATTGCCGATGAGATTATGCAGAATTTGCTGCAAACGGTTTTCATCGCCTTCGATCGGAGGCAAGTCTGCAGGAATGTCGTTTTGCAGCGCCAATTTTTTCCCGGCGAGCAAAGGTTCGCTGAATTTCAACACCACCTCGGCGAGCACGCGCAGGTCAATGGGCTGGCGTTGCAGTTGCAGATCCTGTCGCTTCAGTCGCGAGAAATCGAGCAGATCATCAACCAGACTCGCGAGACGTTTACCGCTGGCGATCACCAAGGAAAGATTGATTTGCGTCTTTTCCGGCAATTTTCCTGTCACTCCGTCGAGCAGCGACTCGGTGATGCCGATGATGCCATTGAGCGGCGTGCGCAATTCATGCGACGTGTTGGCAAGAAATTCGTCTTTGAGCTTGTCAACCCGCCGCAAGCGATCGGACACCTGCCGCTCGCGCGCGAGCTCTTTGGCCTGTGCCTGCGTTCTGAAGCGAATGTATCCGGCAATTGCACCGGCAAACATCAGCCCATAAAGCGTGTACGCCCACCAGCTCTTCCACCACGGCGGGGTGATGGTGATTTTCAGTGACGCACCCTCCTCGTTCCAAACGCCGTCGTTGTTGGAGCCTTTCACGCGCAGGGTGTATTCGCCCGGATCGAGGTTGGTGAAAGTGACATCGCGCTTGGTGCCGAGGTGAATCCAATTGTCGTTGAAGCCTTCGATTTTGTAGGCGTATTGATTCTTTTCGGGACGAATAAAATTCAATGCGGCAAACTCGAAGGTCAGAATATTGTCTTTATACGTTAGTTCGATTTGCTCTTTTTCAGAAATACCCACTGCTTCAATGGCTATTCCTTCTTCATCATCCGTGTTGTATCGTTTGAATTGCGTAATGACGACCGATGGTATATAAGGATTGTCTTTTACGCTGTCAGGGTGAAATACATAAAAACCATTTTCACTCCCGAAGAGCATCTCTCCATTACGGGTTTTACAATAAGCACGCGGCAAAAATCCAGCGATCTTCAGCCCATCGCGAATCTCGTAGTTCTTAAAAGAGTTGCCTTTCAGGCTAAATTTTGAAATACCACTAAACGTACTAAGCCAAAGGTTTCCCCGGTCATCCTCTAAAATTCCGCTTATGGTTTCATGAGATAGCCCATCTTTTTTTCCATAGCGGATAAACGTTTCAGTGGCTCGGTCAAAACGATTCAACCCCGTGCCGTAGGTGCCTAACCAAAAATTGCCCTTCTGATCTTCATGAATGATCATAACAGAATTGCCGCTGATGCTTGCCCGATTCCGCGGATCATGTTTGTAATGACGGAAAGTTTTGGTATTGCGATCAAGTATGTTTAATCCGCCGCCGTTGGTGCCCACCCAAAGCGCTCCTTTATTATCCTCATAAATGCACCTAACGTCATTATTACTCAACGTGGTTGAATCACGAGGATCGTGTTTGTATTGAAGAAGATTGCCATTTTCTGGCTCAAAACGATAAAGGCCTCTGCTGTACACGCCCAGCCATATAATGCCCGAACGATCTTTGTAAAGAGTCATAACCGAAGCACGATTCAAATTTACCCCAGTTTGAAATGCGGTTTCATAAAGTTGAAAAGCGTCTCTCTTTTCGTCAAAGTAACTCAAACCACCGTTAAGCATGCCAATCCATAATTTCCCCTGTTGGTCTTCACAGATCGATTCGACATAAACATTACTGAAGCTTGAATTTAAAGGATTCTTAGGACCAGTTTTATAATATCGAAAGGCTTTGGTTGTTCTGTCAAATCTATTTACCCCCCCCTGACCACCCAACCACACGACTCCTGAACGAGCTTCGAGGATAGCCCAAACAGTATTTTCCTTCGAACTCATGTGATCGCGAGGAATCTGTTCGTAATTTTGGAAAAATTCATTGCTGCGATCGTATTTATTAAGGCCGCCTCCTTTCTCGCAACTCACCCACAAAATTCCAGAACGATCTGAATAGATATCACGAATGGCATTGCTGCGCAGGCTTGTCGGATCTTGGGGATCAAACCTGAAATGCCAAAAGACTTCTCTTTTAGGGTCATAGCGACTTACGCCATCACTCGTTCCGATCCAGAGCATTCCCTCGTGATCTTCCTCGATAACCCGAACCGCGTTATCGATCAGACTGTTATGATTTAGGGAATCATGCATGAAATGAAGAAAGGTTTGGCTTTGTCGATCAAAGCTGTTCAATCCATTCACCGTTCCAATCCAAAAAATTCCTTGGCGATCTTCATGGATGGCCGTAATTGCACTGTGGCTTAAACTTTGAGGATTTTGAGGATCATGCTTGAAATGGCGAAATGTTCTACTCTTCCGGTCAAAGCTGTTTAGGCCGCTACCCGTTCCAAGCCAAAGCACTCCTTGATTATCTTCATAAATATTTACAACAAAGTTGCTGCTTATGCTTTGCGGATTATCGGGCTCGTGCTGAAAGCGTTGAAATGTTTCATTCGCTCGATCAAAAAGATTTAGCCCACCGCCTCGCGTGCTAACCCAGAGCATTCCTTCACTGTCTTCATAAATACACCTTATGTCATTATGACTGATGGTCGTAGAATCGTTAGGGTCGTGTCGGAAATGATCGAAGGTTTCGCTTTCCCGGTTTAAACGGTTCAGTCCACCCAGCCAAGTGCCGACCCACAATGTGCCCTGACGAACTTCATAGAGAGTCGTGAGGTCATTGTGGCTTAGACTATTGGGTGTGTCGGGATCATGTTCATAAATGGTAAAACGAAATCCATCATATCTGTTGAGGCCATGCCTCGTGGCGACCCATAAAAATCCCCTGCTATCTTGCAATACCTTTACAACATTAGGATTAGAAAGCCCTTCTTCCATGGAGAGGTGTTCAAACTTTATGTCGCGTGGCGACTTCGTGGTGATAGTTTCATTTTGCGAGGAAGCTGCAGATGGCAAAATGCCGAAGAAAAAAACAATAGCGAAAATTCTCCTTAAACTTCTTGTGGGGCATCGTTGCAATCTCGTATTTATTGGCTTCGACAGCCGCCTACAAGCGGGGGCGGCAAACCTGCCCATCCAATTAAAAACCGCTGTCATTTGAATTCTCATTGATATAACCTCACTTTCTTCAGCAGCGCAACAAACCTTGTCGCAAACTTGAGAACCTTTGTAGAAATGGCGTGGAGGTTCTTGCCATGATCGTACCTCCTCGAAATTTCCTTTGCGATTGGAATCTGAATCAGCTAAATTTTGTTTAGCAAGATGAGACAAGATATACGAATCCACTTCATTTCAATTTGAGATAGAGGTTTCTTCCATGTCAGCCAATTCCATTACCCTCACGTTGCCCGACACCACCTATCAACGGGCGCGGCGCGCTGCCACACTCTTAAATCGCTCGATTGAGGAAGTCTTGGAAGCCACACTCAACACCGCCCTGCCGGCATTGGATGAGGCGCCGGCAGATCTGGCGGCGGAAATGGCCAAATTATCGGCATTACCTGATGCTGATTTATGGCAAGTGGCGCGCCGTCAAATGGAAGCGGAACGTGAGCGTTTGTTGCACGACTTGCTCGACGCACAAGCCGAACGGCAACTGATGCCGGATGAAGTTCGCCACTTGGAAGAATTGCACCGTCAAGCTGGCCGGCTTACACTTTTAAAATCGCAGGCGTATGCCTTGTTGCATCAACGCGGCTATCCCGTTCCTCAACCATGAGCCATGAGCCGATCACACATTCCAGATTCTTTACGCCGCGCCGTTGCCGAGCAAGCCGGATATCGTTGTGGATATTGCCAGACCGCGCAAACCTATAGCGGCGTGCAATTGCACATTGAGCACATCATTGCTCTCGCGGCAGGCGGCCTTACAACTGAGTCAAATCTATGGTTGGCTTGTGCGCTCTGCAACGGCTATAAAGGCGCACGCACCCATGGCCTCGATCCAATCACCACTGAAGTTGTTCCTCTTTTTAATCCCCGCACGCAAAATTGGTTTGACCATTTTGCCTGGAGTGAGGATGGTTCGCTGATTATCGGCCAAACGCCGTGCGGACGAGCAACCGTTGCCACGCTGCAATTGAATAATGATTATATCGTTCCAGCACGCAAGCATTGGGTTCGTGTCGGTTGGCATCCGCCGCGAGAATGAGATTCTTTATTACTTCTGCAACCCCACCTTCTTCAGCAGGGCAGCAAACCTTGCGTCTTCCCGCAGCGTTTGAAAACGCGGCTCGATATTGAGAAATCCCAGCCAGCAATTGTGCTCCTCATACGCTTTTTCCAGCCATTCCAATACCTGCTCATTCTCCGCCAGGCCGGCATAGATGAGCGCGACGTCATACGACGAAACATATTTTTGTTGTGCCAGCACCAGCAATTCTGCGAGTATCTGCTGCGCTTCATCCCTCCTGCCGGCGACTGCATAGACATGGCCCAATGCGGCAAGGCTCAGCGTGCGGCGGTTCGAAAGCGCGACGACTTTTTCCAGCTCGGCAATCGCTTCATCAAACATGCCTTTCTGCGCGTAAACCTGGCCCAAAAGATCGCGCGCAAAAATATAATCCTTGTCCATCTCCAGCGTTTGCTCCAGCCTCTGCAACGCTCGATCATTCTGTCCCGCCAAATAGAATTGCCAACTCAGCCCGGTGTTGATCACCAGCGAGAGCGGATCGAACTCCAGCGCCCTTTGGGTTTCGGCCAACGCGCGCTCGAATTGCCCGGTGAGCAGCAAATACCATAGCGCGTGCCAATAGCGCGTCATGGAATGATTCGGATTCAGCGCCAACGCCCGCTGGAATTCTTGCGCGGACCCCGGCCAGTCGTGCTCGTAAATCGCGTGAATGCAGCCGAGCGAAGTGTGCGCTTCGACCAGGGTTTCATCAATCGCCAGAGCCTGCTCCACCGCGGCTTTGGCTTTTGACATCGCTTCTTGCGGCGGCAAAAAGCCTTGAAAACTGAGCAAGATATAACTATCGGCCAAACCGGCATAAGCCAGCGCATAGCCCGGCTCCAGCGCAATCGCCTGCTCGCAAAACGTGATGCTCTTGCGCAAACCCGGCTCGGTGCGCTTGTTTAAATAAAAGCGCGCCTGCAAATACAAATTATACGCCGCGAGATTTTCCGTATAGCGCTTGATGAGGTGAGCTTGTTGATCGCCGGCCAGTTTCATTTTCAGCTTGTCCACAATCGCAGCGGCAATGTCATCTTGAATTGCAAACACGTCGCCCAGATCGCGATCATATTTCCCCGACCAGAGCTGAAAGCCATCTTCGACGTTCGTGAGCTGCGCGGAGAGACGCAGCCGGTTGCCCGCTTTGC
>SZPB01000003.1 GCA_030263535.1 Cytophagia bacterium CHB2 | reverse complement strand
GACAGTTTCTCATTACAACTCATAATCCGTCCTTTCTTGACCATTTGCACCCAGATGAAGTCATTATGTGCGATAAAGTAGATGGGTTCACTAAGTTGAAACGAGCATCGGATCTTCCTGAAATTATAAGTTTTCAAAAACATTTTCGGCTTGGAGAACTTTGGGTACAAGGCGCATTAGGGGGTATTCCATGATTATTGGGGTAGGAGTTGAAGGGCCTTCTGATCGCGCTTTCTGGGACAAGTTGCTAAATAAAAACTTTCCTAAAGCCAAATTCGATATTCGTAGCATGAATAATCGCGAAAAGTTGATCCGCGAAGCTCCTCGTTTATTGGAAACATTCCGTGATGAACATTATCACGCAAGTTTTATTATTCTCGATCGTGATAAGTCTCCTTGTGTGACGGCCGTTCTGGATGAATTCGATGAACACATTCAACAAGAGGCCCGCAAACCTTTTGATGAAAGATTCCTGTTCGTTTGCATAGCTATTCGTGGATTAGAAGCGTGGTTACTGGCCGACGCAGATGCTGTTACAGCAGTTTTGCCAAAAGCAAAATACAAAAATCATCCGGAAACAGCTTCGCTAAATGCCAAAAAAGTACTTCTTGAATGCTGGCGTCAACAGTACCCCAATACTGCATTCAATAAGATTGATTTTGCAAAACGAATAGCACCCAAATTTAGGCCATATTCGGCTCAAAAGCATTCGGAGTCATTCAAATACTTTTGGAATACCGTCACCAAGAAGATTAGGTGAATAAAAGCCCAATTCATAAAACCTGTAGTAAAACTGACTTCAAATTCTTAACTGGAGGCCAGTATGAAGTATACAATGGCGGCGTTGACCGCGCTTTTTATCTTAGGTTGCACGCTCTTGCAAAAGCCAGAGCAGCCCGTGCGTGAAGTCGTTTTTTCTAAGGGCGCGCCGAAACCCATCGGACCGTACAGTCAAGCCGTCAGAGTTGGAAATACGTTATATTGCAGCGGGCAGATTGCAATCGATCCAGCCACTGGCGAACAGGTGCGCGGCAATATTGAAGAAGAAACACGAATGGTACTGCGGAATCTCAAGGAAGTGCTCAAAGCGGCGGGCATGGACTCCAGCCATGTCGTCAAAGCCACGATCTTTCTGGCCAACATGGACGATTACCAGCTCGTGAACCAGATCTATGCCGAGTTTTTTTCCACCAGCAAACCCGCGCGCGAAACCGTTCAGGTGGCGCGCTTACCGCGTGATGCCGGCGTGGAAATAAGTTGCATTGCGGTAAAGGTTGATTAAATTCAGAATGCTTCGAAAATTCAGCTCGGGATAATCGACTTGCTTCTCGCGGCGTGATTGCTTATCATGGCTGGTGTTGCTTCACCGCCGCACCGTGATCAAGGAATGAAATCCTCGGGAATTATTACCCTATTGACGGACTTCGGCAACGCCGACGGTTACGTCGCCGCCATGAAAGGCGTGATACTCGGAATCATGCCACACGCACGATTAATTGATATCACGCACGAAGTGCCGCCCCAGGAAGTGGCTGCCGGGGCTTTCATTTTATCCGCCCACTACCGTTACTTCCCCGCTGGAACCGTTCATGTCGCTGTCATCGATCCAGGCGTCGGAACTTCGCGTCATGCGATTGCCTGCTTTCATGACAGCCATTATTTTGTCGGACCGGATAACGGGCTGTTTGATTTTTGTGCGCGGGCAGCGCCGCCGCCTGCCGTGCGGCTTTCGCGCCGGGAATTTTGGCGCACCGAAATTTCAAATACTTTTCATGGCCGCGATATTTTTGCGCCGGTGGCAGCGCATTTGGCAAACGGCGTGGCTTTGGAAGAGCTGGGAGATTCCTTCACGCTCAAACCGCAACGTCCGGCGCATGCGTGTAAAGTTGATCAAAACACCTTGCACGGTGAAATAATTTTTAGCGATCGTTTTGGCAACCTGATTTCGAATATCACCAGAAAAGACCTATCCCGCTTCGCTTCAGGCGCAAAGATTGCCGTTCAACTAAAACGCCAAACTATTCACGGACTGCAAACGTCTTACGCTAGTGTCGGCACAGGCGAGCCTGTCGCCCTTATCAACAGTTTTGATTTGCTGGAAATCGGCGTCAACCAGGGGAATGCAAAAATGCAGTTGCAGGCGACTCTAGGAACGCCTGTCATTATCGTCAAAGGAGAGTCAGACAACAGCCATGTCACCGAATGATTATGCTGAATATGATCAACCCGATTCATTGACGGCCCGGCGGCCGTGGATTGCCAAAATATTGAGCAGCGACCAGCGGCGTTTAAATGTTCTATTGTTCTTTTTGACATGTTTTTCGACTTTCTTTATCCACTTCTGGCCGGAACGCGATATTGCCGCCGGCTTGTGGTATAGCGCTGGCATTATGGCCATCTTGTTCTGCCACGAGATGGGGCATTACCTCATGTGTGTGCGCTACGGCATTCGCGCCACCTTGCCGTTTTTCATTCCATTCCCCTCGTTCCCCTTCGGCACGCTCGGGGCCGTCATTCGCATGGATGCGCGCATGCCGACGCGGCGCGTGCTGTTTGATATCGGTGTTGCCGGGCCGCTAGCGGGCTTGCTCGTGACGCTTCCGGCGATTTATTTTGGGCTTGCCATGTCCGAAGTCAAAAATACTGCGGATTTGCAAAATGCGGTCAAATCGGTGGACCCGTTGCTGTTCAAATGGATCATTGAGCTTGTCAAGGGGCCGTTGCCAGCCGGGCATGACGTTTTGTTGCATCCGCTGGCGTACGCCGGCTGGGCCGGTTTATTTGTTACCGCGCTCAACTTGTTGCCTATCGGCCAGCTCGACGGTGGGCATATTCTTTATGCTTTGCTCGGCGAGCGCAGCCAACAAATCTTTCCCGTCACCATGGCGTCTTTTGCCTTGATTTGTATTGTGGTTTATCCGTTTTGGGTTCTCATGATCCTCATGCTGTTGTGGTTTGGCTATCGCCATCCGCCCACCGAATATGACGCCGAACCGCTGGATTTCAAACGGCAAGTGGTCGCCTGTATGACGTTTCTGATTTTTGCGTTTTCGTTTACGCCCGTACCATTTCATTTTTATTAGAACACGGCACTCCCATCAAAATGCACGATAAAAAATTCAAGATCGTTGGCCTCGGTGAAGTCTTGTGGGATATTTATCAAGATCAACGGCATCTCGGCGGCGCGCCGGCCAACTTCGCCATTCACGTAAATCAACTGGGTGATGAAGGCCTGCTCGTTTCACGAGTCGGTGATGATGGCATGGGCAAAGGCCTGATTCACGCGCTGCGCGAACGCAAGCTTGCAACCGACCACATACAGCTCGACCGCAAAAAAGGCACGGGTACCGTGATGATCTCACTCGACATCAAGGGCGTGCCAACGTTTCAATGTTCGCAAGATGTGGCATTTGATTATCTCAAATTCACGCCGGCGCTCGAGAAAGTGGCGCAAAACTGTGATGCCGTCATGTTTGGAACGTTGGCGCAGCGTTCCACCGTTGCCCGCGAAAACATCTTGCAGTTTCTGCGCGCGGCTCATGGCGCGGTCAAAATTTTCGATATGAATACGCGCGCCAGCGAAGCGAGCTTGCTCAAAATTCTTCCGCCCTCGCTCGAATTGGCCGACATCTTAAAAATGAACGACAGTGAAACGGAGATCTTGCGGCGCGTGCTCCGGCGCGACGGCGATAGCACCGCGCACTTCGTTGAATATCTCATGCACGAATACGATTTATCGTTGATCGCCATTACCTATGGCAACAACGGCTGCGAATTGTTTAGCCGGCATGAGAGTTGCCGCCTGCCAGGCTTGTCGGTCAACGTTGTTGATACCACCGGCGCGGGCGATGCTTTTTCTGCAGGATTGATGCACAAATACCTGCGCCAGACGCCCTTGCCGGAGATTGCAACCTTCGCCAATCTGGCGGGCGCATTCGTTTGCACCAAGCCGGGCGCCACACCAGTCTTTACCATGCAGGAACTGCTGCACTGGCAACGCTCGCTTCCGTTGCCCGCGCATGAATCAGATGTTTGAATTGTCCTATGCTCAATCCTTCAACCCAATCTTCATCAAAGGCAACACCGCTGATCAGCCGCACGCGCGTTTTCTTCATGGCCATTCTGCTGGTACTCGTGGTTACTTTGATGATCAACCTGCAGCGCAAGGGCGCCGAGCTTGCTTCGCAGGCGTCTCAGCAAACTCCTGCAACGATTGATGATCTAACTTATCGTCATGCTGATTTTAGATTTTCAATTCAAGCGCCGAGCCGTGACTGGGTGATCACGGAAATAGCCCCGAGCAAGGCGCAAGCTTCGCCCGAGCTTGTGCGTGAGATCATCGCCAATACCACTAACGTTGTGCAACTCACCCGGCAATTGCAGGACACGGTTGTCGCGCGTTGCACGGTCGGCGTTTTCAATCTCAAAGAACTCTACTCCGCCTTTGCTGTGGCTGCAGAGAGTTTGCACGAAATCATGGATCAATATCAATCGCCGCAGGATACGGTCCAGGTGATCTGGCCGGTTACCAAACTCGAGACCAACGTTGCCGAGGGCGCGATTTTTATTGTCAAGATTCCGCAGGCGCTGATGCCGTTGGAAGTTTGGGTCGCGACTTATTTAATCAAGGATCGCGTGGCCTATACGATTTTTTGCCAAACCAGCGAAGCGGCTTACTCGACTTACCGCGATGACATTGAAAAAATTATCGGCAGTTTTCGTCTGTTGTAATCGCTAATCGGAGGTCAAAATGGCTATCACCATTCCTTCAAGAATCATTTTTGCACACCTCCCCACGCCGTTGGAAAAACTGCAGCGCTTCAGCGGGGAGTTAAACGGCCCGGATATTTATATCAAACGCGACGATTTGACCGGCATGGCTGAAACCGGCAACAAAATCAGAAAACTTGAATATCTGCTTGCCGAAGCGCGCCAACAAGGCGGCGAGGTTTTGATCACTTGCGGCGGTGCCCAATCGAATCATGCGCGCGCGACTGCGGTTTCCGCGGCAAAAATGGGGATCAAATGCCACCTGGTTTTGCGCAACTCCACCGGCAGCGATCCCGAAGGCAATTTGTTTTTGGATCGGCTCGTGGGCGCGGAAATCACGTTCATCACCGTGGCGGAATATGAACAAGTCGATGAGATCATGTCCAAGCTCGCGGATGAGTACGTCGCCAAAGGCATCAAGCCTTACGTCATTCCGGAAGGCGGCTCGAACGCGCTCGGCTCGTTGGGTTATGTCACCGCCATGGCAGAAGTTGCGGAACAAATGAAAACACAAAGCCTCGCCTTCGATCACATGATTTGCGCGGTAGGCTCCGGTGGAACATTGGCCGGCATGTTGCTGGGCAAACACGCGGTGGGCATAGCCGGTCAAATTCATGGCATTAATGTGTGCGATGACGCCAACTATTTTCAAAATCGCGTATCGAATATTTTGCGCAGCGCGCGCCGCAGATTCGGCTTTGACCTGAATTTGCAAAGCCAGGACATCAGCATCATCGATGGCTACGTCGGCAAGGGCTATGGTTTGAACAGTCAGGAAGAGATTGATTTGATCAAGCATGTCGCGCAATTGGAAGGCATCATTCTCGATCCAGTTTATACCGGCAAAGCGATGTTTGGCTTGGCGGATCAAATTCGCAAGGGGCGCTTCAAAAAAGGCGAGCGTATTTTGTTCTGGCATACCGGCGGGATTTTTGGCCTCTTTCCGAAGAAAGCGCTGTTTTTTTAACTCAGCCCCTCCCAAAATCAAAAAACCCCTGGCGTGAACGAGACACTCCAGGGGTTTTTCATTCTGTGCCGAGCTTTATCAGGCTGACGCCGGAGGAACGTAATGCAGGTAAGCATTCATCATTTGTATCTCGGCGGATTTTTGTTGGATATCAATCGACATCAGGTCCCGTAGAGAAATAACGCCCACAACACGATCTCCGGAAGCAATGACCAAATGTCGGATGCCGTGATTCTGCATGCGCACTAAACAGGTTTCATAGCTTTCTTCCGGCGAGGCCGTGACGAGATTGCGCGTCATGACATCACGCACCAGGGTCTGGCGCGGCTGCAATTCCGCACCGACGACCCGTTTCATCAAATCGCGCTCGGAGAAAATTCCGGCGACGCGATCGCCGTCCAGCACCGCCACCGCACCGATATTCATTGCGACCATGAATTGCGCAACTTCGTAAACCGATTGACTGGCCTGCACGGTGTAAACCTCCCGCCCCGCAACGAGATCACCGACCGTGTTCATGGGAAGTCTCCTTTGCATGAAAAGTGTTTAGCGCACGACACGAATTCGTATGCAACTGCTGGTAAAGCTTCGCCGACAAATGGCCGTTATACTTTCCCGATCAAATTTAACGCGCTCCCCGCCCTGAACCAGGCAATCGCGGTTTCGTTGAACGAATGATTCAACTCGCACTCATGTTGCGCGCCGTCGGCGTGTTTGATGATCATCTGCAGCGGCTTGCCGGGCGCAAACGAAGCAAGTCCGATGATCGACACGCGATCATCTTCGCGAATCAAATCGTAGTCCGCAGGATTTTTGAACGTCAACGGCAGCATGCCTTGTTTCTTCAAATTTGTTTCATGAATACGCGCAAAGCTGCGGGTGATCACCACGCGGCCGCCGAGCCAGCGCGGTTCCATTGCCGCGTGTTCGCGGGAGGAGCCTTCGCCGTAGTTCTCGTCGCCAACGGCAATCCAGCCAGGGAGTTTTCCGTTTGCCATCATCGCTTTGTAATCGCGCGCGACTTCGGCAAATGTTTTAACTTCACCGGTGAAAATGTTTTTGCCTTTTCCAGCTTCACCACTGAAAGCGTTGATCGCGCCACTAAAGAGATTGTTCGAGATGTTGTCAAGATGGCCGCGGTATTTGAGCCATTTGCCCGCGGGAGAAATGTGGTCCGTCGTACACTTGCCTTTGGCTTTTACCAGCACCGGCATGTCCAGCAAATCTTTGCCCTCCCAAGCTGGAAACGGCGAAAGCGCCTGCAAGCGATCGCTCTTCGCATCAATCGCAACTTGCACTTTTGCGCCGTCCTTTGCCGGTTCGATATAGCCGGAATCGCCAGGATCAAAACCGCGCGCCGGCAACTCCACGCCGGTGGGTGGCTCGAGCTTGACTTGCTCGCCTTTGTCATTCGTCAGCGTGTCGGTGAGCGGATTGAAACTCAACCGTCCGGCCAGTGCATACGCGGTTACAACTTCCGGGCTGGCGACAAACGCGAGCGTGTTGGGATTGTCGTCATTGCGCTTGGCAAAATTGCGATTGTACGAATTGATGATGGTATTGCGCTCGCCGTGCTTGATATCATCGCGGCTCCACATGCCGATGCACGGGCCGCAGGCATTCGCCAGCACCTTGCCGCCGATCTCCGTCAGCGTTTGCAACTGGCCGTCGCGCGCGATCGTGGCGCGAATCTGCTCCGAGCCGGGCGTGATGGTGAACTTCGATTTCACCTTTAGGCCTTTGGCCAGCGCTTGCTTGGCAACGCTCGCGGCACGCTCGATATCTTCATAAGAAGAGTTGGTGCAACTGCCGATGAGCGCGACTTTGATCTCGTCAGGATATTCGTTCTTCTTCGCATCCGCCGCGAGCTGCGACACCGGCCGCGCCAAATCCGGCGTCAACGGGCCGTTCACATACGGCTCCAGCGTCGAGAGATCGATCTCAATGATTTGATCATAAAACTTTTCAGGCGATTTCAACACTTCCGGATCGGGAACGAGGCTTTCGGCCACGGCTTTTGCGGCTTTGGCAACTTCAGCGCGGCCGGTGGCGATCAAGTACGTTTCCATGCGATCATCAAATGGGAAAATCGACGTCGTCGCGCCAATCTCTGCGCCCATGTTGGTGATCGTCCCTTTACCGGTGGCGCTGATCGCGCGCGCGCCTTCGCCGAAATATTCGACAATATTATTGGTGCCGCCTTTCACTGTCAGAATACCGGCAACGCGCAGGATCACATCTTTCGCGGCGGTCCAGCCGTTCATTTTGCCTTTGAGATGCACGCCGACAATGCCCGGCCATTTCAATTCCCACGGAATGCCGGCCATCACGTCCACCGCATCGGCGCCGCCGACGCCAATGGCGATCATGCCGAGCCCGCCGGCGTTGGGCGTATGTGAGTCGGTGCCGATCAGCATGCCTCCGGGGAAGGCGTAATTTTCCAACACGACCTGGGGGATGATGCCGGCGCCGGGCTTCCAAAAGCCGATGCCGTATTTATTGGAAACGCTGGCGAGAAAATCATAAACTTCTTTGTTCTCATCACGCGCGCGCGCCAAATCCGCATGCGCGCCAAGCTTGGCTTGAATCAAGTGATCGCAATGCACCGTAGATGGCACCGCGGTTTTGGGGATGCCGGCGGTCATGAATTGCAGCAGCGCCATTTGCGCCGTTGCATCCTGCATCGCCACGCGATCGGGCGAGAGATTGACGTAAGTTTTTTTGCGCACCGGCGGTTCTTTCGGCAACTCCGCAAAATGCGCACAAAGAATTTTCTCAGTTAACGTTAGCGGCCGGCCATAAAGCTTGCGACCGGCTTCCACTTTGGGCTTCATCCCAGCATAAACCCGCTGGATCATATCGAAATCGAAAATCATGATGGAACTTTGTCTCCTGTTTTATGTTGAACCGGTTTCAACCTTCCGTATGATCGTTTGGAATAAATCGACGAAAGCCGTATGTTTTATTTGGATGGTTGCAATCACTTCGGCAAGTTTGTCATCATTAATCAGAAAGCCATATATTTTTGTTGCCACATGGCGAAAACCCAACAAACGCTTAAACATGCTAAAGTCAAAAAAAGCGATGCCTAACCTGACCAAAGCATTCTGAAATTCGGCGAGAATCATTTGATGCGAAGCAGCGCCAGCGGGCAAAGTAATTTCGAGAAACTTGAGCGTTCGAACCATCAGATGCTCAAGCGCGTCATAGTAGCCCATGCCGGCGTAAGCCAATGCGGAATTGCGCATTGGAGCGGCGGCCATACCAGCGTGAAATGAGTCGATGTCGTTTTTCACGCGGTTTAAATTCTCAAGCCCAAACAGGACTTCTTTCTGGAATTCCTGCAACATCATAGATTACCAAGCCCTCCGTCAGAATCCGCTCGCGAAAATATCCTCGGGCATCTTTCAGGTCTACCATACTCAACGGCCTGGTTACCGCCATCAGGCATTCTCCCAACGCTAAAAAAATCGCTGCTGGAAAGCCCTTCGACACACAAATCAAAATCCGAATCTTCACGAAAATCGCCCCGGGCAAATGAGCCGTAAAGAATGACTTTACGAACATTATACTTCTCGAGTATTTGCAACACCCGCCGCAGCTCGGCTCTAATAGAAACGGGCAGGTAATCGCGGCTCGTTTTATTTTGACTCGCGTGCATTTCTGGGTTCAGTGTGATGACAGGATTTCAATTTCACGTCAACCCGCCGGTCTGCAAACTCTTTCCCAACACATACTCCACCTCCAACACACTTCCCTTCAACCGGTTCTTCACGTCTTTGCGATCGTCGATGACAATCTCTGTGACGACGCGCTCGGCGAATTGCTTGATTTCATCATGGCACTTTTTGATCACAAACGTGATTTCTTCCCATTCACCTTCCAGCAGTGTGCCCATCGCGGTCAATTGATAATCCAATTCACTTTTCTCGACAATCGCCAGCGTTTTGGCCACAAGTTCTTTGGTTTCTTCTCCGGTACCAACGGGAATAATACGAAACTCGACCAGCATAAAATCCCTTTCGGCAATATGTTCGCAACTGTTTCCAGGCAATCCTGCGGGCAGGCGCGCAAAAAAATTTTAGGCGCTATTCACTTGTCTGATTCAACCCGGGTCGCGCTGCAAAAACATGCTGTAATGTATGAAAATCTCCCTCTCTGTCAAGCTCAATTTCAGCCCCTTCGGAAGTTTAAAATTGACTTTCGCACGGTACATGCCTATTTTGCCGGCGATTTGATCAGGATTTGTTTCACGAACAGGAATGATAAGCGTGCGATCACTCAGATATGCTTTCCCCTGCCTTGTACTGTTCTCTTCTTCTCTCCTTGCACAAGTCACCGGCGGCCCGAGCGCAAGCCGGGAGGTTGGGCCAGCGGCAAAACATCACAAATTCTATCGTGAGACCGGGCCGTGGGCGATTGAGGTTTTGGAATTCGATTACAAGCATCTCTATCTCCAACTCGAAACCGTGCGCGCCCAACAACCGAATGGCCTGGAATTAACCAGCCGTTTGTCAGCGCGGGAAGATCGCGAGGGCGCGCGCGTCGTCGCCGCCATTAATGGCGATTTTTTTGACAAGCAGGGCTTCCCCCTCAATCTTCAAATTCGCCAGGGCGAAATTGTACACGGTGTTTATCCGCGCTCGGTTTTTGTAATGAATGCCGACAAACAGCCGGGTATTGCCGTGCCCGAGCTTACCGGGCTTGTGATTTCCCGGCGCGGCGCGCTTCACGCCATCGCCGGCATCAATCGCGCGCGTCGTGAAGACGAAATGATTGCCTATAATCGTTTTAATGGCGCCAACACGAATACCAATCGCTACGGCGCCGAAACGGCATTGCGCCTGCTCGGCCGTTCTTGCGTGAATGACACCATCACGGCCGTGGTGTTGACTCAAATGCGGCAAAGCGGCAACAGCGCGCTGCATGACAGTCTTTATATACTTTCAGCGCATGGCCGCGCCGCCAATTGGGCGGCACAACATCTCGTCGAGGGCGACACCGTCAAACTCCTTTGGCAAATTCCGCAAGCGCCGGCATGCCTCACGGCTGCCATCGGCGGTACGCCGCGTTTGATTCGTGACGGTAAGATCTCGATTGAAAGTGAGGTCGAACAAAATCACCCGGATTTTGCCCCAACTAGGCACCCGCGCACGGCCATTGGATTTAACGAGCGGAATACGCGCATGTATTTTGTTGTGGTCGATGGCCGGCAACCGGGTTACAGCGTGGGCATGAGTCTGCAAGAATTGGCGGAGTTTCTGCTCGAACTCGGTTGTACTCAGGCAATCAACCTCGACGGCGGCGGTTCGAGCACCATGGTCGTGCGCGGCGACGTTGTAAACCGGCCAAGTGATTTGGCGGGCGAGCGCCCGGTGGCGAATGCGTTGCTGCTCATCTCCTCTGCGCCGCAAGGACCGGCGGCCTTTTTGAGTCTATGGCCCAAACGCATCGAGATACTTACCGGAGAAGAATTTAAATTTTCAGCATCGCAAACCGACAGTTTTTATAACCCAATTCTCACGCAAGCGGAAGAGGTGCAATGGCGCACAACAGCTTTGACGGGCAGGCTTGCCAATCAAGGAATATTCACAGCGGGCAGCCAACCGGATTCCGGCTACGTCTTTGCCGCCACCGGCATTGCGCGTGATTCCGCGAAGGTTATTGTGCATCACCCGATGGCGCTTGAAATCGTGCCAGCTGAAGTCAATCTCAAACTCGGAACAACCCAGCGCTTCAGCGCAAGAATAATAACCTCGACCGGAAAACACATCACGCTTGCGGCCGCCCAAATGCACTGGTCAATAGATTTTCCCGGTGTCACACTGGCGCCCGATGGCACCTTTGTGGCCTCGCGACCCGGGCGTTATACGCTAATCGCCATCTACGAATCGCCCGTTTCCAAATTAAAAGCAGAAGCAACAATTGAGGTGGACTAACCTGTTGCCGGCCGCCGTCATTGCAACTGCCGGACTATCGCCTCGGCCATTTCACGCGTGCCGACATGCGCCTGCCTGTTCAAATCCGCAGTCACAAATTTGCCTGCACGAATCACCTCGCGCACCGCGGTTTCGACGCGGCGGCCCGCCTGGTATTCACCAAGATAGTCGAGCAGCATCACGCTGGCCATGATCAGAGCCGTGGGATTGGCGAGATTCTTTCCCGCAATGTCGGGCGCGCTGCCATGTACGGCCTCGAAAATTGCGGCGTTTCTACCCAAATTCGCGCCCGCAGTCAACCCCAGGCCGCCCACCAGCCCGGCAGCCAAATCCGAAAGAATATCTCCGAACAAATTCGTGGTGACAATGACATCAAAAGCGCCGGGATTCATCACCATCTGCATGGCACAGGCATCGATGATTTTGTCGGCAAACTCGATTTCAGGATACATGCGGCTAATCGCCCGCCCAATTTCTAGGAACATGCCGGTGGTACATTTCAGAATATTGGCTTTGTGAACCAGCGTTACTTTTTTGCGTTTGTTATTCCGGGCATATTCGAAGGCGTAGCGAATGATTTTTTCCGAGCCGCTGCGCGTGATCAGCGCCGTGCTTTCCGCCGCAATGTTGACGCCGTCCGCCGTAATGAAATGCTCGATACCGGAATAAAGGCCCTCCGTATTTTCTCGAATCATGACGATGTTCACGTCTTTGTACAACGCATTCGTGCCTTCAAACGAAATCGCCGGCCGCACATTCGCATAAAGATCAAATTCCTGCCGCAGCGCGACATTGACGCTGCGATAGCCGCCGCCCACCGGCGTGGTCAACGGGCCTTTGAGCGCAACACGATTTTGCCGCAACGATTCCAGCGTTTCCTCGGGGATGGGCGTGCCAAACTTTTCCACCGCCGCCATGCCTGCCAGTTGATGATCCCAATCGATCTTGACCCCTGAGGCTGCGAGAACGTTCACGGCGGCCTCGGTAATCGAAGGCCCGATACCATCCCCTGGAATTAAAGTGACTTTGTGCACCTCGCGCATCCTTTCCTGATTGAAATTTTCACGATGTCAATGCTCGGTTAGCTTTTTCACTGCCGGAGCAGAATTATAAAACTATTCTGTTCATTATCAAATGAAAAAGTCTTGTGCTTGACAATGCGCATAAAATCTGGTATAATGCGCCCATTGCAAAAAAGCACGTAGCCGCGCCTGTTCCCAAATTTGGCTGAAATCAAAAGCGCTTCCCCCGAACGGCATCATGAGCCGCAACCCGGCTAGCGGATTCGTCGAATTGAGCCGATAAAGCCCAAAAAGCATGCGCTTATTCATTTGGTTCATAGAAACGTTTTTGTTTCGACCGCAGAGATTGATTTCACGCAGACAGCTTCTTACCGCTGAGACGGCGCTATCAAACATCGACAAAAATTCCTGCGTCAACGTGTTGGCAAGCAACCCGTGAACCAAGGAGCCGATAAACCATGGCCGAATCACCTCGCAAAACCGTGTTGTGTGTCTCGAGCTATGTAAAAGGGCAAGAATTCATCCGCGAGTGCAGGCGGCAGGGATGCCGTGTTTATTTGCTGACGCTGAAAGACTTGGAAAACGCCGACTGGCCGCGCGAGAGCATTGATGAGATGTTCTACATGCCAGACTTGTACAATCGCGAGGATGTTATCAAGGGCGTCAGCTACATGATGCGCACACACAAGGTCGATCGCATCGTGGCGCTCGATGCTTACGACGTGGAAATGGTGGCAACACTGCGCGAGCATTTGCGCATTCCCGGCATGGGCGACACCACGGCGCGCTACTTTCGTGACAAGCTGGCAATGCGCACGCGCGCGGCCGAGCGCGGCGTGCTGGTGCCGGATTTCATTCATGCGCTCAATCTCGACCGCCTGCGCGACTTTTTGGAGCGCGTGCCGCCGCCCTGGGTGCTGAAACCGCGCTCGGAAGCCTCGTCTGTTGGCATCAAAAAAGTCAACGCCGCCTACGAAATTTGGCCCCTGCTGGAGTCGCTGGGCGATCGCCAGTCTTTTTATCTTTTGGAACGTTATGTTCCCGGCGAGGTGTATCATGTCGACACCATCATCTCCGGGCGCAAAGCTGTTTTTGCCGAAGCGCACGAGTACGGCCTGCCGCCCATGAGCGTGGCGCATGAAGGCGGCGTGTTCTCCACCCGCACGGTTTTGCGCGGCTCTCTCATTGAACAAACATTGCTGGCTGAAAATGCGCGCGTGATCGAGGCGCTCGGGCTGGTGCGCGGCGTCACGCACGTCGAATTCATCAAGGGCAAAGACGACGGCCGTTTTTATTTTCTCGAAGCCGCGGCGCGCGTCGGCGGGGCCAACATCGTTGAAATGGTGGAAGCGGCCACCGGCGTCAATCTTTGGGCAGAATGGGCAAAGATCGAAATCGCGCAGGATGACGCGGAATATCTGCTGCCGAGCCCACGCCAAGATTATGGCGGTGTTATTATCTCCCTGGCCTCGCAGGAATGGCCGGACATATCTGCTTATCAAGACCCTGAGATTTTCCATCGCTTGCAGAAAAAGAATCATGTTGGCTTTGTGCTGGGATCAAATGATCGCGAGCGCATCAAAACCTTGCTGGAAGAATACAGCCGGCGCATTTATGCCGATTTTTTCGCGATGCTGCCGCCCTCGGATAAGCCCACCAGTTAAAACGGGCACAGCAACGAAAAGCGTGTTGCACAGCCATCCGCCTGAAGCGGTACATTGAAAATTTGATAAAAGCTGAAAACCCATCAATAAATCGCCGGGGCAAGGGGGAAATTTCCGCAAAGCTTCATAACCAATGGTAGTTTTTCCAGACTTATTGGACTTCGCGGTTTACTTCGCCAAAAATTGGCGCACTGTCTCCGTATTACTCGTCAAGTGAATTAACGGACATCAACGAAAGACCATCGCCCGGCGTGTGGGCGGCATAAATTTCATTACGTTCACATTTCGCGCTGTGCTCAAGTTACAGGTGTTGCGATGAGCTTCTGAAATCGAAGTCACTCGCCTTGACTTTCTTGCGGAAGCTGTTAAGGTTCACGTCATTTATAACCTTTCTTAGGATCGTTACGAGGTGAGTTATGCTGAAAGAACTACTCGGCCCCGATATTCAGGAGCTTATTCGTGAAAAAGCATATTCCGGAGTAAAAGACGGCGTTGCAGATTGGGAGGCGCCGGAAATCGCGGATTTGCTCTTAAGCCTGCCGCAAGAAGATCAACCCATTCTCTTCCGTTTATTGTCCCGCCAAACGGCTGCCGAGGTTTTTGCCTATTTGCCTTCCGAAGAGCAGGAACGCTTGTTACAAAGCCTCAACGCTGAAAGCACACGCGCCTTGTTGCATGAACTCGCGCCCGATGATCGCACCGAACTTTTCGGCGAATTGCCGGCGCAGGTCACGCAGCAACTGCTCAACTTACTCCCGCCGGAAGATCTCAAAGAAGCGCGCCAACTGCTGGGTTATCCTGAGGAAAGTGTCGGCCGTTTGATGACGCCCGAATACGTTGCCATCAAGCCGGAATGGACGATTGGCAAGGCGCTGGAGCATTTGCGCCAACACGGGAAAGATGCTGAAACCATCAACACTGTTTATGTGGTCGACGATAAAGGCAAGCTCATCGATGATATTCGTTTGCGCAGATTGATCTTGGCGGATCCTTCGGAGGCGGTTGCCAGCGTGATGGATCGCCATTTCATCTCGCTCTCGGCCTATGATGATCGCGAGTATGCCGCAAAGCAGATGCAAAAATATGATCGCGTTGCGCTGCCGGTCACGGATTCCGAGGGTGTGCTGCTCGGCATCGTAACGGTTGACGATATGCTCGATGTCGTCGAGGAAGAGGCGACCGAGGATATTCAAAAAATGGCCGCCGTCGAGTCGCTCGACGAGCCCTACATTCAAACCGGTTTCTTCAGCATGCTCAAAAAACGCGGGGGCTGGTTGTCGCTGCTTTTCCTCGGCGAGATGTTGACCGCTGCCGCAATGAAATATTTTGAAGGTGAGATTGCACGCGCCGTCGTTCTGGCACTATTCATCCCGCTGATCATCAGCAGCGGCGGCAATTCCGGCTCGCAAGCCGCCTCGCTGGTGATCCGCGCGATGGCGCTTGAAGAAATTCGATTGCGCGATTGGTGGCGCGTCATGCGCCGCGAGTTGGCGGCCGGGTTGGGCTTGGGATTGATTTTGGGAACGATTGCCATCCTGCAAATCACGCTTATTCCGAATAACGAAACCATCTACGGCGAGCATTACATGCGCGTCGGTTTAACCGTGGCGTTTAGCCTTGTCGGCGTCGTCATGTGGGGCACGCTCACCGGCTCGATGTTGCCCTTCATTTTGCGCAAGCTAGGTTTTGACCCGGCAGTGTCCTCTGCGCCGTTTGTTGCAACCTTAGTCGATGTTACCGGTTTGGTGATTTATTTCAGCGTTGCCACGATGATTTTGAGCGGAACATTGCTGTAGTATGTCTTGGTTGATTTTTGCCTTTGCTTCCGCTTTGATGAGTGCGGTGAGCGATACGCTTTGCAAAAAAGCAAGTCAACATACAGATAGCTGGACGGTGACCTGGGTACGTTTCGGCTATTCCTCTTTATTTCTTTTGCCGCTGCTCGCGTTCGTCGAAATTCCGAATTTGGACCAAGTTTTCTGGCTTGCAACTGCCGCGCTTCTGCCGCTGGAGTTGACTGCGGCTTCCTTGAGCATGCGCGCCCTGCAGATATCGCCTCTTTCGCTCACCATTCCTTATCTCGCGTTCACACCGCTTTTTCTGCTGCTCGTGCCGGCGCTGATTTTGGGTGAAAGGCTCAGCATGCACGGCGTGCTCGGCGTGATTTGTATTGTTGCCGGCGCTTATTTGCTCAATTTGCAGACGAATAATCATTTGAACAGCAACGGGCCGCGCTGGCTGGCGCCGCTGCGGGCTATCGCGCGTGAAAACGGCTCGCGCTTGATGCTTATGGCGGCGGCGCTGTACAGCCTCACCTCAACCTTGGGTAAAGTAGCCGTCAAGCATTCAAGCCCGCTCTTTTTTGCATCCTTTTATTACCCCCTGGCCGGCTTGTGTCTATTTCCAATTGCAGCCATGAAATCAGGCCACCGCTTGCGTTTTGCCGCAGCCCAAGTAAGGCTTTTTTTATTGATCGGAATGGCCGTCGCCCTGACGGTGATTTGTCATTTTATGGCGCTCAATCAAGCCGAAGTGGCGTACATGATTTCTATCAAACGCACGAGCATGATTTTCGCAACGATCCTGGGCTGGCTGTTCTTTCGCGAGAAAAATCTCCGGCAGCGTTTGCTCGGCTGCGGCGTTATGCTGGCCGGCGTCATTCTGATTTCGTCAACCTAAAAATTTTGCGCCAAGCCCGGCACAATCGTGCATGTCTGTGAATCGGTTTCGCTGAAAACCTTACCGGCACGGAATCAGAACTCCCGATCTCAATCTCCCGATCACAATGAGGAAATTCTTCATTTTTCTTGAGCCTTCGCCAGGCCGTATGAATTTCTTACCACTCTTATCAGCTCGCGCAATGGCACTGGCCGAATACCCCGTGCACGATTCAGCGCGCCGATCTCGAAAGCGATGCGCCATTGCTTCATCAACACGCGATAAGCCTTGAACAAGCTGTTCCCCGGATCATAAATACTTGTCGCTTCCGAGGTCACGCCGTTTAGTTCAATCACCTTGAAATTTTTTCCCTGCTTGAAATCTTCCGGCGAAGGCGTACGGATGTCGTACCTTCCGAAATAAAATCCCTCAAAATGGCGGCTAACCGCGTCTATCGAAGCTTCAAGCTCGGGCGTCTTGATTTTTTCGCCGTCAAAAAAAATCGCGCCGCGGCAATGCGTGCCCAATTCCACTAATGGTATGACTTCACCAGCAGCCGGCACCTCGAACAAACGCGCGTGATGCTGGTTGAGCAGGAAACGCGCCATGCAAACCGCCCGGCTATCATTAAGAATCAATTCTTCGAGCGTGCTCTGGCCATCGCCCTTTACGACGGGGAATCTTTTGTCAGTAATCGCAAAAATACTTCCCTGAGCTTGATCGGGATGGCGGTAATAAAATACACCATACTCATAACCCGGCGCGTATTCCTGCACAATCGTATCGCCCTCACTCTTTCCGAAATAATCGCGCATCTCTTGTTCGGATCGAACGACGCTCACACCCGCGCCGCGTTGGCCAACATCCGGTTTGAACACGATTGGAAATGAAAGAGAAAACTCGTGCATAAAACTTTTCACCGCTTGCACACGCTGCTCTTCGTTACCCGAGACACAAATTAAGCGATGGCGTGCGATATAGCCATCCGCGCCGGCAAGCCGATTGAGAATGTCTGATTTCGATTCCCCCAGAAAACCGCCCGTGAAAATGGCAGGATTCGCCGCAGTAAACACGGTGAGTGAGCGATGCTTGAGACCAAGATATAAAACATAAAAAATCACTGGCGGATAAAACGCCCACAGCGGCCAGAATTCCCAATGCGTGAGCCGGCGCCATTTTGAAACCAACAATCGTCGACCGCGAAAGCTGAACAATGGCACGACGAGCTTTGCCATAAACCAAAGCACGACTGCTAGGCCGATTAGAATGCGCCACGAATACTGTTCATAAAGCGAAAGGTATTCCATCACTTTACCGCCGAGCAAAGTGGAAACCGCGACCAACGCAGGCGTCCACAAAGCCGCTGCCAGCACGAAATAGCCACAAAATTTCCAGAAACTCATTCGGAGCAAACCCGCGGCAACATAAGTCGGCAACCGGCTGCCGGGCATGAAGCGGCTCAATACAATGACTTTTGCGCCTTCACGCTCGAACCACCGGCGACCGCGCGTAATGGCATCTTCATTGAAAAACCATTTCATGGGCGCGCGGCGCAACGCCGGCCCGCCTAAATATTTTCCAGCGAAAAACAGCAAAAAATCGCCAAACACAATGCCGAGAAAACAGCCGAGCGTTGCGGAGAAATATCCCATTGTGCCGCGCGCCACCAACAAGCCGGCACTGATGCAGGTCAAATCTTCGCTTACAAGCGTGGCCAGCGCAAGCAGGAACACCAGCGTGACCAGGGCGATGCCCTGTGCTTGAGGAATTTGCGATGGATCAAATGGCTGTTGCGCAAGCGCGAAGCGCTCGGACGAGGCTTGCGAGCGTGTCAGGCGCCTCCCCTGTTCCGCCTGTTGGATAAAAGCCTCAATTTGTTTGGCAATCATGTGAGGCTTGCTGAAGATCAACTCGTGTCCGCCTTCAAAAAGCTGCAATTCACTTTGCGGCACGAGGCGATAATGTTCTTGCGCGGCTGCCAGCGGCACAAGCGGATCATGCCTGCCGTGAACAATCAGCATCGGATTTTGATAGTGTGTGAGAATAGCGCGCAACGGCCGTTGATCCGAATCAAAAAAATTCCGCGCATACGGCACATTCAGAAAGACGTCGTCCAAATAGCCAAAATGCGGCACACCTTCTTGCACCAACCACAAAAAAGCAAGCTGCAATCCATGCACGGCATGGTTGAGATGGTAATCGCCCAGCAGTTCCAACTCTTGCACGCCGAGTGCCGATACCATCGTTATCGATTGAATGCGCTCGGGCGCGCGTTCGGCAAGATGAAGGGCAACACCGCCGCTCATGCTATAAGCGACGAGGTGAACGCGCGAGAGACGAAGAGAATCCAACATCTGTAAAACATACGTCGCGTGGCTGCGAATCGAATAGTCTGGAATGCGCAACGTTGAGTGGCCAAAACCGGGGAGATCGGGAACCAACACCCGGCAGCTTTGCGCGAGCTCGGGCGCAAATTTTCTAAATGTGATCGAGGCCACCGGACTGCCGTGCAGCAACAAAACAACAGGAGGGCTGATTACGTTATCGGGCTGTAGATCATTGTAAGCTACCTTCACATGCTGCGGCAGTATGCGATCATGCGCGAGGGCATTGAGAGTCAATACGTTCTGATCGGGGCGCGCCGCTGTTTCTGGCGGAGAAAAGAAACGGACGGCATGCGAACACGCCAACAGGGCAAGATAGATGATCGCAAAAAATTTCCAGCCAGAGAAAGAGGAACGGCCCGATAAAATCAGCATAGAATTTGGTGGAAGGTATTTCGAGTTTTGTTGCCGACTTACCAAAACGAAAGATTAGCATCCGCCTCCCATTGCCCCGGCGGGGATAGCTCAATCGTTAAGAGAGCGCAAATTATTCAATATGCGATGACTCACGTTTAGGGCTTGCGTAAAATTGCAACTGGCTCAAGAATTGCAAAAGGGCGAATGAACTTTTTCCATGAGGATACCATCATGAAATACCTTCATTCGACCGCCACTGTGATCGGGGTTGTGTTGAGCTTCATTCTTGCCGGCTGTGAAAAAGATCCGATGTCCGGCACCAGCGGCAACTTAAAATTGAGCATAAAAGCCATGTCTGGCGCGCTGGCCAAGGAAACTGATGCGCAAGCCCAGCAAGTCACCATTACTTCCGCTCAAGTCGTAATTAGTGAAATCGAGATTGAGAGTGCATCGGAAGACAGCTTGGATTTTGTGTCAGAGATCCCGCTAATCGTCAATCTCAATCTTGCTGGAACGATGACGCAAATCAGCACCATTTCGGTTCCTTACGGAACGTATGATGAGATTGAGGTCGAAATCTGTAAGCTGGACACCAGCGACGGCCAAGGTTACACAACTAATCCCAACCTGCAGAATCGCACGATCTTCGTCAGCGGCTACGTCGAGGGCGACAGCAATGCTGTTTTCACATTTACCAGCGCCATCAAGCTGGAACAAGAGCAAGAATTTAATCCGCCGCTGGTGATCGACGCAAGCTCGCCGAATACCAATGTCGTTCTAACCATTGACACCACAACCTGGTTCAGCGATGGCGCCGGCGGCTATCTTGATCCGCGACTTCCCCTGAATCAGAAGGCAATCGAGCGAAACATCAAGGCTTCCATTAAAGCCTTCGAAGATGACGATGATGATGGTAAAGATGATGACCACGATGACGACGGTGATGACTAACAATACCTAGTGTAACCGGGCTTGGACGCGATGCTACCATGACCTTGCCAACTATTTGCGTCCAAGTCCGATTCACGTATCTGCCTTTCCATCATTCCAACTTTCGAACCGCTCTCACAGATCAAATTATTCCCACATCTTGCAGTGTTCAGATTCTCTTTGACGTTCATCGTTGCTGTCAAGGATATGAATAACCACATCAGCGCTTGCCTCCAAGCAAGGCCGGCACGCCATACGACGGTAAAGGCTCATAAAAAATCATGCAAAAAATCTTTGCTTTTTGAATTGGAAATTGCTACGCTTACGCCACTTAAAAAACCAACAACGGGGAAAATCTTATGCCAGCCAAGTCTCAGACCCTCTCCAAAAAGGTCAATCAGATTCATAAGGGACTCAAAAGCCTTACTCGGCGCTTTGAGACAAGCCATAACTCTTTAAAAAGAGGAAACCAAAACTTAAACAGAGGATTGCAAGGCCTTAAAAAAAGACAACAAGGCTTTGACAAGAGACAACAAAGGTTCGAGAAGAGACAACAAGGCTTTGAAAAAAAGTTAGAGCATTTGATTGAAAGGCAAAACGACTATGAAAACGATTTCAAAGCGTTCTGGGAAAAAATGCTGGCTTTGCATAATCAAGAAGCTAGAAAAGCCGAACAGGACAGACTAAAGAGTCAAAAAGTTATTGACCAAATCTACACCATTGCCGATCGGATCACCAAGTACTTTGATGACTTTAACGTGGAAAAACTCGCGCTCGGCGCCAGAGATGATCGCATCGAAAACAGAGTTGAATCCTTGGAAGAATCCGATCTCAAACAAAATCACACGATCGAAAAGCTTGACACGCGGTTGACATATCTCGAAGCCCGGCAACCAGACTAAATCCCATTCGCTGGCAACAATTGGCGCGCATCCTCTTTTGACGCACTGTTCGAGCGCCTAATCCTCTCCTCTCAAAAGTAGCATCCTCGCCTCCAAAACTTGCATCACACCCGCCGTAACTCGCGTTTGAGTTGCCGAATATATGGAAAATAATCTACCTGCATGGTGTGTCGCGCAGACGTGACGTAGCGCCGGCGCATTTGTTCGCGTTCGCGCTCAACTTCGCGCTGCATCGTGGAAAAATCCGGCAGCTTGCATGCGCCGGCGAGCAGTCCAGCAACCCATTGTGATTGCCATTCAGCCAGCGGCATAATCGCGCCCAACGGCTGCAGCAAACCGATAAAAAAGAGATTGGGGTGTTGCAACGAGACGACGCGGCGATAAAGCGGCAACTCATTATCCGGCACGGTTAGAACCTCCGGCTTAAAAAACGGAAACGTTACGTTGTATCCTGTGGCGTAGAGAATGAGATCAATCTTTTCCCGGCTGCCGTCTTCGAATTCAACTGCTTCCCCGGCGAGGTTTTTGACATTGGGTTTGATCTTGATTTGTCCGTGCCCGATCAAATTCAACAGATCCGAGGAAATCGTGGGATGCGCTTGATGGATTTTGTGCTGCGGCTCCCTGATGCCAAAACGCTTTTGCGGGCCGCGCGCCAGCCAGAGCAACAGCTTGAAGCTTAACGTTTGAATCGCCAGCGGCAAACGCGACGACAACGGCGTGGTGTAGTGATCAACGGGCTTGCCCAGGATGTACTTGGGTATGATGTGCGCGCTGCGCCGTGTAGAAAGAAAGGTTTGCGCCGCCACGCGTGCGCTTTCACAAGCAATATCAACGCCGGAATTGCCAATGCCGATCACCAAAACGTTCTTCCCGGCAAACACCTCAGGTGTTTTGTAATGATGCGAGTGCATCTGCACACCTGCAAAGGTGCCCGGGAATTGCGCCCATTGGGGATCCCAATGATGGCCGTTCGCTACGAGCACAGCGCGATAACGGTTCTTCCTCCCTCCTGCCAGTGTTACGTCCCAACGGTTTGCGGGAGCCGGAGCAACGTCCGTGACTTCGGCGCAAAAGGTAATTTTGTTGCGAAAGCCGAAGTGGTCGACGTAATCGTCAAAATATTTTGCGATATGGGTGTGATGAGGATAATCAGGATAATCTTCAGGCAGGGGAAAATCGGAGTAGGCCATCCGCTCTTTCGAGGTATTGATGTGCAACGAAGCATAGGCCGAGGACAAACCGTTGTCATTTTGATAGCGCCAAACGCCGCCAATGCTCGAACCTTTCTCAAAACAGTCGAACGGGACGCCCTTTTCATGAAGAACTTTAGCTGCAGCAATGCCGGAAGCGCCGGCGCCGATAATGCAGACTTTCGCTTCACTCATACGTTAAGAGGGGTTGGAAAGCGACATGCCGATGTGGATGGTGTTAATCACAAGAGTGATAGTTTGGCATCTCACGAGATAATTTCGAAAACAAAAAAGTGTGAATGCGTCAGAGCGCGTGTTTGGATTATTGGGTTAGCTGCCGGCGATGGCGTTCCATCAATATATTAAAACGTGTTTCACAATCGCGGATTTGGCGGCGAAGATGGCGTTGCTCTAATTCATCCTGCGCGGCGGCAAGCTGTTGTTGTAAAAGGTGAATGTCTTTTCGAAGTTGCACTTCTTCCGGTAAAATATTGGCATTCTTCAAAATTTTGAAACTCATGCGCAGATGCCGTGGAACGTCCGGCTCATCGTCCAGCATCAGCGGCTTGCCCTTGCCGGGAAGGTTATCGAATTCTCCGTTCGCAATCGCCTCGCGGATTTTTTCCAGCGCGATTTTTTCGAAAGCATTCATCAAGAGAGCTCTGCCATTTCTTGCACTGCGCCAAACGCCCTCTCGGCTGCACGAGTTTTGTGGCGTTGTTGTTCGGTGACTCCCACCACCACGACGGTAAAATCATCATGCGGATTCGCCAGGCCAACGTGATCGTACACACTCAATAAAATACGATCTTTCAAGGCGCTGGCGGTTTTGTAATCGCGTTGTTGCACCAGCGCGAGCAACGATCGTTCCTGATACTCTTCTTCCTGCATGTTGCGCGCCTCCACTACGCCGTCGGTGTAAAACACAAAAAAATCGCCGGGCGCCAGCGGCAATGTTAATTGCTCCAAAGCCGACTCAAACACCGCACCGTTTTCCAAGCCGATGGCCATGCCGTAGGGTTGCAGGAATGAAACTTCACCCTCTTTCGGTGAACACAACAGGGGGTTGTGCCCGGCGCGACTAAACGTCATCGTCATGGTGCCAGGGTCAAAGATCGCATAGAGAAGCGTGATGAATAAATTCTTCTCCAAACTGCGGCAGAGAATACGGTTGGCTTGAATGAGAACGTCGCGCGGCGATTCATACAGCCGGCCAATGGCCTCGATAACGCCCTTCACCTGCGCCATGTAAAATGCTGCGGCCGCGCCCTTGCCGGAAACATCTCCCACCACAACAACGAGTTTATTCCCGATCGCAAACACGTCATAGTAATCGCCGCCCACTTCTTTTGCCGCCACGCTCACGCCGGCCACATCAAGTCCGGCAATCTCCGGCATGACTTTCGGCAGCAGCTTTTCTTGCGCCTTGTGCGCCACGCGCAGTTCTTGCGCCAGCCGCTCTTTTTCAATCGACTCTTCCAACAAATGCGCATTGTGAAAAGCAATCGCAGCTTGATCGGCAAACGATTGCAGCATGTCCTGATCGAATTGATCGTAGCCAAAATAATCCTGCTTTGCCGAGAACAGGACGCCCAAAATCTTGCTGCGCGAGATCAATGGCACGGCGAGAATTGCGCCGATGTCTTTTTTCCACGGCTGCACCTGGAGGGCGCGGGCGTCCTCGGTAACATCGTTGATCAACAGGCTCTTTTGATTTTGGATTACCCAGCCGCTGATGCCGGCGGCACGATGCAACGGCATGCGCTGTTTCTCATCTTCCGAAAGATTGACCGCCGAACTGAGCATCAAATCGTTATTCTCGCCTTCCAGCAATTCCAGCCAGGCAAAATCAGATTTGGTGACTTGCAGCGCACGTTGCGTGATCATCGCCATCAACTGCTCGCGTTCCATAAAATGGCTGATGGATTGGCTCACCTCCTGCAGCGTTTTGATGGCATTGATTTTTTCATCAAAACTGCCGGCGGTGGGCAGGTGCAGCAGCAAAGCAACCGCGGTGAAACCCGCATAAACACTGAAGCAAAGCGCGATCGCGCCGCACACCGCCGCATAGGCGACGCTATGGTCGGCCACGAAGCTGTCGATCACCCGCTGCGTGAGCATGACGCCCATGCCGCAGGCAAGCCCGGAAATCAGAAATACCACCCACTTTTGCCGGCGGTTGAGAAAATCGATCCAGCGATGGCGAAAGGAGTTGACCGCGATCAACAAGAGCAACAAGACAAATGGAATTTCGCCCAGCCAATTTTCTTCGAATGAAAAAAAGAAATTCACCCGCCCGCGCGCCGAAGAGGTGGCCGCAACCAGCAAAATCGCAAACACCAGCAGGCGAAAATTGCGCGGCGTCGAGCTTTTGCTCTTGTAGAAAATGAGATTGGCGATCAAACCGGAGAGCAGGAGATGCAGCAGAATCAGCACAAAGGAAGCAACGGTGCCGATCAAAAAAAAGCGCGGGGAAACGAACAGGCGCGAGGGCCGCAAATGATCGCCCGGCGACGCGATCAAGTACTGATCGACAACGATCAACACCAATAAACAAGCCAGCACCGTAAAAAAAATGTAGCGCAACGTGTGAAAAATGCGGCGTTCCGTGAACAGCTTAATTTGATGGCGTAACGGCAGCAACAATACGATCGCAGCAAGCAAAACTCCGTCGCGCAGCAGCCGCACGATTTCGGGAATGCGCTCGATCATAAACCAGGCGGTGTCGATGAGCGTCACGCCAATAAACGTCAAGAACGGAACGGAGATGATGGTGTTTTTTAAAATGCGGCGCATGCGGATGCTTGGTCGTATATCAAATGTCGTGTATATATGTGTGCCGAATTCTCCAGCGCGATCAGCAAAGTAGACAACACATGAAGGAAAGTCAAGCCTGAACTCTTCTACATGCGCTGGAATTTGGCCTTGATACTGAAACATGGTATTTCGTATTTTGACCCAAGATCAAAAGCAAAGGTTTCACATGACGCCACGGGTCAACCCACAATTTTTCGAGGCGCGCGATTGGGCGCTGCTCGATCGCGCCCTTGAAACAGCCGCCGTCGCGCACCGGGCGCAGACGCGCAAAGCAACAGGCGTTCCCTATCTCGTGCACCCCTATGCGGTCGGCATGTTGTTGCTCGAAGCACGCTGCCCAACGGAAGTTGTTATCGCAGGTATCCTGCACGATGTGATCGAGGATACGCCGGTAACACTCGCCCAATTACGCCAGCAATTCGGCGATGAGATCGCCGAGATCGTCGCGCAATGCTCGGAGCCGGATAAATCCTGGCCCTGGGAAAAACGCAAACAGCACACAATTGATTTCTTGCCCACCGCCCCGCTGACGGTTAAGCTGGTCATGGCAGCTGACAAACTGCATAACGTGCGCAGCATCGTGGAAGAGTATCTCAAAATCGGTAAAGCCGTGTGGGAACGCTTCAACCGCGGGCGCGAGCAACAAGCCTGGTATTACCGCAGCGTGGCCAATAGTTTGATAGAAAACTTGCCGAACGATTTCGACAAATCGCTGTTCGTGCAGCTTCGCGAGGAAGTGGAATTTTTATTTAGTCTCGAATAACGCCGAGGCCGCCCAATCAAAAAATTGTGATGATCTTGTTGAATGTGACGAACCCCTTCATACAATTTTCATCGAGGAACAAAACGCGTGAATCTTCGACTCAAACTCAAAAAACTTCACCCGCATGCAAAGTTACCAGAATATAAAACTGCTCTTGCCGCCGGCATGGATTTATGCGCGTGCCTGGAAGCGCCCAAAGTTTTGGGGCCGGGAGAGTCCGCTTTAATTCCAACCGGTATTGCCCTCGAGTTGCCGCCCGGTTATGAAGCGCAAGTGCGGCCGCGCAGCGGCCTGGCGCTCAAGCATGCCATCACGCTGTTGAATTCACCGGGCACGGTTGACGCTGATTATCGCGGCGAGTTGAGTGTGATCATGATCAATCATCATCGCCATGAACCTTTTACCATCAATCCGCACGATCGCATCGCGCAACTGGTGATCACCGCAGTCGCGCATGCCGAAATCGTCGAAGTCGAAGAACTTAATGAAACCTCACGCGCCGGCGGAGGCTTTGGCAGCACCGGGCGAAGATGATGCTCTTGCATACTTTACTCACAGATCTCCATGTCGAAATCACTTGATAAGATTTTTCGGCCCACCTCCGTTGCTGTGATTGGCGCCTCGACCCGGCCGGGTTCGATTGGCCGCGCGCTGTTTGATAAACTGCTGCGTGCCGATTTCAACGGCCCGGTATATCCGATTCACCCGCAGGCGGAATTTGTCGGAGCGGTGAAAGCTTATCGCTCGATTTTGGAAACGCCCGGGCCTGTGGATTTGGCGGTTATCGTTGTGCCGCGGCCGCAAGTTTTGGAAGCGGCGCTTGCTTGTGCGCAAAAAGGCGTGAAAGGTTTGATCGTCATCACCGCAGGCTTCAAAGAAGTTGGAGAAGAGGGCGCACAGCAAGAACGGCAGTTGGTGGAAATCACACGCACGCACGGCATGCGCATGATCGGCCCGAATTGCATGGGCGTGATCTGTACCGATCCCGCGGTTCGCCTGGATGCCACTTTTGCCGGCTCATATCCCATGCGCGGAGAAGTGGCCTTTGCTTCGCAAAGCGGCGCGTTGGGCGTGACCATTCTCGACTATGCCGCCAGTTTAAATTTGGGTGTATCGATGTTTGCTTCGATTGGCAACAAAGCGGAGGTAAGCGGCAACGATTTGCTCGAATATTGGAAAGATGATGATTCGGTCAACGTGATTCTGATGTATCTGGAAAGCTTTGGCAATCCCCAAAAGTTTGTGCAGCTCGCGCGCGAGGTCACACAGACAAAACCCATCATCGTCGTCAAAGCCGGACGCTCGGAGGGCGGCGCGCGCGCCGTTAGTTCGCATACCGGCGCGGTCGCCGGTTCTGATGAGGCTTTTGATGCTCTGTTTGCGCAATGCCGCGTGCTGCGCGCCAATAGCATCGAAGAAATGTTCGATTTTGCCATGGGGTTGGCGAATCAACCGTTGCCGCGTGGCAATCGCGTGGCCGTCATCACCAACGCCGGCGGACCGGCAATCATGGCAACAGATGCCTGCGAAAATCTTGGATTATCTCTCGCCCAACTTTCTGACGAAACCCAACAACGTTTACGCGAGCGCCTGCTGCCCGAAGCGAGTGTGCGCAACCCGGTCGATCTGCTGCCGGCAGCCACAGCAGATGAATTCCAATTTGCACTCCAGCAAACATTGCGCGACGCCGCGGTTGATGCGGCGATTGTAATTTTCGTGCCGCCGCTTGCCACTGGCGTCGTGGAAGTGACACGCGCGATTTCTGCGGTCGCGGCAGATTTTGACAAACCGGTAATGGGTTGTTTGATGGGAATGCGCGGCATTGCCACCGGCTTTGCAGAATTGCAGCGCCATCGCATACCGGCCTTTCCTTTTCCGGAGTCCGCTGCGCGCAGCCTGGCGGCGATGGTGCGTTATGCCAAATGGCGGCAAACTCCAAGAACTCTGCCGGCACGCTTCGACGTCGATCAAAAGCGCGTCCGGGAATTGCTGGCGCAAGCGCTTGCCGGCGGGCAACAATTTTTGAGTGATGCCGCTGCATTCGCTGTGCTCGAGGCTTATGGCATTCCGGCGGTTTCACATCGTCTTTGCCGGGATTGGTCCGAAGTTCAAACCTGTGCCGTGGCGTTAGGTTTTCCGGTGGTGTTGAAAATTTCGAGTGCAGCTCTATTGCACAAAACCGAAGCGCAGGGCGTACGCCTGAATTTGCGCAATCGCGACGAGCTGGCTTCCGCTTATCTTGATTTGGAAACGCGGCTGCGCGCCTTGCAGATACCCATCTCACAAACCCAATTCATGCTGCAAAAAATGATCAGCGGCGGGCGGGAAACCTTGATCGGCATTCATGCCGTTCCGCAATTCGGGTCGGTCGTCGCGTTTGGTTTGGGAGGAATTTATGTGGAGGCGTTAAAAGATGTTGCGTTGCGCGTTGTGCCGCTCTGCTGGGAAGACGCGGAGATGCTGGTGCAATCTCTGCGCGGCCAGGCGATTTTGCACGGCGTGCGCGGCGAAGCGCCCGTGGCATTCGAGAAGCTCTATGAGATTTTGTTGCGCGTTTCTCAGCTTGCCCAAGATTTCCCCGAAATTATCGAGATGGATATGAATCCCTTTCTATTGTTTCACGAACCGGGAAAGTGCATGGCTGTCGATGTGCGGATGCGCATAAAATCTGCGGAAATGGTGGAGCACAGCTTAAAACAGATCGACTAAGAATTGACAGCACGAGAGTGACATCTTGCGCAAACGCAAAAATCACCAATTGTGCCGTTTCATTGCTCGAGGGAGAAATTAAGAACGCCGCTTGTTCACAACCACTGAACAAGCGGCGTTTTTGTTTGTGATACACAACACACGTGATTATTCTTGCATAACAGCCTACCCCAATTTTCAGACAAGCTGAAAATCGAAGCTCTTCGAGCAGCTTTGAAAACTTCGTCCACAGCAGTAGAACTGCCACAGAAAGAAAAAAGCCTTTTCGGTGGGATTTCAGTAGGCGAAACACTTTCAGTCCCGCCGCTGCGGGATTATTCTAACTTTGAGCGCCTTACGGCGTAAGGATCATGCTTTGCTGTTAGCGGTTATTTGAGCAATGCCAGCTTTCGGGTTTCACGAAAAAGTCCCGCTTTGATGGTATAGAGATAAATGCCGGCGCTCAATTCCGGAGGCGCTGCGAAAATAACGGTGTGACTGCCCGCCGCTTGATGTTTATCAACCAACAACGCCACTTGCCTTCCCAGTGTATCATGAATCGTCAACTGTACTGCTTGCGGTGCTGCAAGCGTGTAACGAATCGTGGTGGAAGGGTTAAAGGGATTCGGATAATTCTGCGCGAGTTCAAATTCATCCGGCTGGGCGTGAGAGCGACCCTCTTGCACCTCGGTGATCTTGGATTCACGGATGGTAAGCGAGGTATCAACCGGAACATGACTCAGAACATCAACCTGGCCTGAGGGCCATTCGATTTTGATGGAGTCGATGGTGGCCGCATCGCCCAGGCCAAAATGCGCTTGCAAATTTTGGCTGCAATAGCCGTTTTGCCCCTCGATCACGCGCATCTGCCAAACGGCCTTGCCGGCAATCGCGGCTTTCACTCTCACCTTGGCGCCGATGCCGGAACGATTCGATTTTTCACCGAAGCAATAAACCTTGAGCCAATGATTGCCGTTGCCGTCATTGCGATAAAACGCATTATTCTCGGCTTCATTGAGCGTCTTGGCGACAAAGATGTCGAGATCGCCGTCATTGTCATAGTCGCCCCAACTGAAGCCATAGGAATGGCCGGTATCATTAACAAGGCTGCCCTCCGTGATTTTTTCGAAAATGACGATGCTGGTTTCCATCAACAAATTTTTGTAAAGATGGTTGCGTGAAGCCGTTGCGCCGTAGGCTGTCGTCAAGAACAGATCGAGATCGCCGTCATTATCAACATCCCCCCAGCCGCTGCAGGCAAAATTGCCCGGCTCCGCCACCACGGCTTCGTTGACAATTTTTTCGAAATTTCCTGCGCCATGATTGATATAAAGCGCGTTGTTTTGATTGCCCCAATTCGCCACGATCAAATCTTGATCGCCGTCATTATCAACATCACCCCAACTGCCGCTCCATGACGAGGCGCGATCGGTGACCAACGCGCCGGCGGTGATCTTGTTGAAAGTCGCGCTGCCGGTTTCGTGAAGCTGGTTTTGATACAAATTGTTGGTTTGATTTTCTTCATTGGCGACGAACATATCAAGGTCGCCGTCATCGTCATAATCAACCCAATTAATGCCGCGCGAGTAGAACAAATCCGTGACCATGGCGCCGCTGGTAATTTTTGCGAACGTCTTATCGCCGTTGTTGCGATAGAGAAAATTTGGCCGCGGTCCGGTTTGATTGACGTCGCCGCTGTTGGAGACATAGAGATCGAGAAAGCCGTCATTATCATAATCGCCCCAACTGCACGTTTCAGAAAGCCCGCCGTCATTGACAAAAACGCCGGTGGTAATGCGCGCAAACGTGCCGTCACCGTTATTCTCGAAAAACATGTTATTGTCATTATACCAATTCACCACGAAGACATCGGCATCGCCGTCGTTATCGTAGTCGCCCCAACTGCTGCCATCGGATTTCCCGCGATCGCTGACGATCGGCGCTCCGGTAATGCGCGTGAACGAAAAATCCGGTAACCCGTCGTTGTGATATAAAAAATTATCCTGCCCGGCGCGCAAACCGTTGCTCACAAACAAATCGAGAAAGCCATCATTGTCGTAGTCGACCCAATTCACGCTGCGCGAAGCGCCGCCGTTGGTCACGACTGCGCCGCCGGTAATTTTGGTGAAACTTTGACTAAGCAAGGAAGAGACAAAGCCGAACCAAGCCAATGCAACGCAACTCAAAATGCGAATCATGCTGTCCTCCGTATTTAAACATGACCAAAGGCCCAACCGTGCAAACAACTAGACGTGAAGATTTTGCTAAATGCCTGACGTTAAAATCACACACGCTTGGCGCATGTTAGCGAGAAAAAGAGAAGTGATGCAATCGCTTTGCGATGAGACGAAGGCGGGAAAGATGAAACGTGGTAAAACTGCGGTGAAGCGGTGAGCGCTCAGGATTGTCGATTAAATAACTTGCCCAAATCTTAAACTGCGAATGCACGCCAATAAACGCGAATTTTAATATTAGCGAATATTCGCGTTTATTAGCGGTTCCCCAAATGAGTAAGTTATTTAAATGGCGTTCCTTAGAGGGGGTGTTGCAGGATCGCAAAAGCTTTTTCGCGGTAGGTTCGGCTCAAAGTGAGTTGTGCGCCGCTTGTCAGAATCACGGCGTAATCGCCGTTGGTGCGCGGCTGCATGGCATGAATGCGATCGATATTGACGATGGCCGAGCGATGAATGCGCAAGAATTTTTGGGGATTCAACCGCGCCTCCAAACCGTTCATGCGCTCGCGCAGCAAGTATTTTTTGCCGCTTTTGTGAATACGGACGTAATCGCCCTCGGCTTCGAACCAATCGATCTCATGCACCGGCAGGAGTTGCATGCCTCCGGCCGTTCGAACCATCAGCCGCTCGACATAACGTTTGCTGCCGGGCAGATGCTGCAGCAGCGCCTCAAGCTTTTGTTCGAATGCGCGGGTTTGCTGAAACTGCAAAACCGCGCGCACGCGGTCGAGCGCGACTTTGAACAAATGTGGTTTGACCGGTTTGAGCAGATAGTCAAGCGCATGCGCTTGAAAAGCGTGCAAGGCAAACTCATCATACGCTGTGATGAAAATCACCAGCGGCGGCCGCCCGCCGGTGAGCGCCTGCAAAACAGCAAACCCATCCATTTCCGGCATTTGAACATCCAGCAGAATCAAATCCGGCGTCTGTGCGGTTATCTCCTCCACGGCCTGCAGGCCATCGCCGCATTCGCCGAGAATCTCGATATCCGGCTCGCTTTTGAGCAGATGGCGCACGCCGCGCCGCGCGAGCGGCTCGTCGTCAATCACTAGTGTTCGAATCTTATTCATGAAAGGGAATGATAAGAGTTGCCACGGCGCCGGTGGGCTGCACCGGCTTCAATTCGAAATGGGCACGATCGCCGTAAAGCGTTTGCAAGCGGCGGCGCGTGTTCTCCAAACCGATGCCGCCGTTCGACTCCTGCTTCTGTTCCGGCGTATAACTGCCGCCATTATCATGAACATGCAGTTGCAACTCGCCGTTTTTCCGTTGCGCTTGAATCTCAATAACGCCGGGGCCGCGGCGTTTGGCAATGCCATGGCGCAGCGCGTTCTCAACCAAAGGCTGCAGAATTAAATTTGGTACATACGCTTCAAGCGTATCCGTATCAATGTTCAGGCGCACTGTCAAGCGGTCGCCGAAGCGGGTTTGCTCGATTTCCAAATAATGCCGCAGAAACTCGATCTCTTCGCGCAAAGGAATTTCTTGTTTGCCGGCGTTGGCTAGCGTTTGGCGCAGGAGATCGCTCAATAAATCCAGCAGGCGCGCCGCGGTTTCAGGCTCTTCACGAATCAGGACGGCAATGCTGTTGAGGGTGTTAAAGAGAAAATGCGGATGCAGTTGCATCTTGAGCGCTTGCAGTTGCGCAGCCGCCAGTTCCGCTTGCAACTGCGCCGCCTTCAATTGCTCGGAATGAAATCGGCGATAATAATCCAACGCGTGACTGACCAGCAAAACGACAAAGTAGACCAGCATGCTGTAATCGACGTTGGCGAGCACGGATTGACTCAAGCGTTCCCACAAAAACGGCCGCTCAGGCGTTGCGCGCGCCCACATGATCACGCCATTATATCCAGCTTGCTGAATGATGCCGAGCACAAACGCAAAAACCAAATGCACGCCCACGCGCGACAACCAATGTTTCCGTTCGATGCGAAAACGTTCCGCAAGCCACAAAATCAGCGGCGTCAACAGCGACCACAGCAGAATAAAGCTCAATGCCGAGGGCAGAATGCCACTCAACGAAGCATCTTGACCGAACTTCGTGCGATAATACCACGACTGCAAGCTGTACAGCGTCCCGGCAATGAGCCAGACACCGAAAATGTTGCGCCATTTTTTAAATTGCTGTCGCATCTCTTCCTGCTCTGATTACGCATGATTGAATAGCATTAGCGAATATTTACGCGATTTCTTTCGCCAACAAGATAAAAAAAGCCATGAAAAGCACAAACGGCAAAATCACAAATTAAAGAGGTTGCCGTGCGATTGTAAGTTCGCTGGCCTCCTCTTCCGCGTTTAAAAACGTCTTAGCCTCCCATCCGAATCCCACCATTCCTGACTCAAATCGTCATTTGCTCCCTTTGTTCTTCGTGTTGGAAAGAACGACGCGCCTGTCGGAAATTTCTACGCAGGCGCACATCCTCATATTCTTGGCATTCACTCTATCTCATAGCAAATCAAGCGCTTCGCACAAGACTCGTAACCAACAAAAACGCGGCATATCATTTGTTGATGCACTTCACTGTAATGAATAGGCAATGTAGCATCTCGTCATTTGATGTTTCGCTAGGATGCTCCATTTTGCCAATCTGCAAGCATTGCTCTGAGGCAGCGATTGGTATGTAATCGCTGCAAACAATTCAACAAATCAAAGTCGTATGGAGGCATCCCATGTTTGACTGGAGTAATCCGGAGACATTCTGGCTGAATGTCACCAATATCGCGCTGGGCGTGGCGACGCTCATCTGCTGTGTGGTGTTGGCCGCCGGCGTGTTGCAGGAAGTCGTTGTGCGTCTGCGCAGGCGCGCCGAAGTCCCTGCAAAATTGGATGATCATGCTTTTGCGTTGCCGAAACTCGGCCTCACCATGGCGGACGGCGGCGAGAAACAAGATGAGAACGGTAAAGATGAGTAAGGCGTATGGCGATCAGATATCGCTGAGACTCCCGAACCTTCGAACGTGTTTAACCTTGCCGTGGCAGCGAGGTGAGTTATGATCTGTCCATTTCTCAAAGAAGCGCGCGTGCGTTATTGCCGCGCCTCCTCGTTTAAAAAAATGATTCCGCGCATTTTGGAACACACGGAACTGGAGCGCTGCTCTTCGGCAGCCTGGCAACAGTGCCCGGTGGCGCAGCAACAGCACGAGGCCGCTGCCGAAGCATCGGAATGTCCTTTCATCGCGGAATCATTGGTGCAATACTGCTCGGCCTCGCCGGCAACCAAGTTCATTCCGTACAGCGAATCATTGCTCTCACGCTGCGGCACGGACGGCCATCGCTATTGCGAGCTTTATGTCGCCATGGCGCACGAGCCGGAAGCGCGCGCCGCAGAATCGACCTCACCCGCCGACGGCGCTCTCGCAGACAACGAAATGCATGAAGTCGAGGGCATTCCCATGCCCGCAGGCTTGTTTTATTCTGCGAATCACATGTGGCTCAATGTCAGCGCGGAAGGCTATTGCCACGTGGGCGTGGACGCGTTTCTGGCAAAGGTGTTGGGTCACACTGAAGCTGTCAGTTTTGTCGAAGGCCGGGGCATCAAGCGGCCAACCGTAGTGTTGACGGTCAACAATGTGGATCTGCACATGGTATTTCCCAATCGCATGATGCTCAATGGCCGCAACACTTATCTGCGCGTCTGCCCGGAAAAAGTCACGGCCGATCCCTATCGCCTCGGCTGGTTGTTCGAAGGCTTCGAGCCTAAACACTGCGCTTCAGAAGAATCGTTGTGTTCCGGCTTGGTGCAGGGCGAAGCCGCGCGCGCCTGGATGCACGATGAAACGCAACGCCTTTCTGAGTTTGTGCACGAACGAATCTTTCAAACGCAGCCGCAAGAACGGAAATTCATGATGGACGGTGGAAGATTTGACGGCGGCTTGGTGCAGCATTTGAATCGCGAGGAGACATTGCATTTGTTCAACGATTTCTTCTCGCCCTATGCCAGTTGGAGGAAACAGGAATGAAGAATCGCGGCGCGATGATGTTTCTCATCGGATTGTTTAGCGCGCTGGCCGTGGGCTGGCTGGGATTCCCGGCCTTGCTGTATCGCAACATTGAACAGCCCTTGCAATTCAGCCACAACGTCCACACCGGCGAAAATGTGGGCATGGCTTGCGCGGATTGCCATACCTCGAGTGAAGACGGGCATTTTACCGGAATTCCCGCGGTGGCGAAATGCGCGGAATGCCATTCTGCGGTTTTGGGTGAAACTGAAAACGAAAAGCAGCTCGTGGAAGAGTATATCACGCCCAATCGCGAAATTCCCTGGCTGGTTTATGCGCGGCAACCGGAGAATGTTCATTTCTCGCACGCACCGCATGTGCAGCTTGCTGAGTTGACTTGTGAACGCTGCCACGGCCCGCACGGCGGCTCCGAAAGCTTGCGGCCGTTGCAGCGCAATCGCATCAGCGGCTATAGCCGCGACATTTGGGGCCCGTCGATGACGCGCCTCGGCAATGCGCCGTGGCAAGGCATGAAGATGGATGATTGCTCACGCTGTCATCATGAGCGCAACGTGCAAGAAAGTTGTTTGGATTGTCACAAGTAGAGAAGGAATTATGGCAACGCAGATCACACGTCGCGATTGGCTGAAGCTGGCCGGCGGTTCGGTGTTGGGATTGATGCTCTCACCCGTGCCGTGGAAGCTGGTTGATGATAGCGCGATTTGGACGCAAAATTGGCCGTGGGTGCCCACGCCGCTCAAAGGAAAAATTCAAAACAAATTCAGCGCATGCACCCTTTGCCCGGCGGGATGCGCCGTGCGCGCGCGTTGCGTCGGCGAGCAGCCGGTGAGCCTTTGGGGTGTGAACGAGCATCCGTTGAGCCGCGGCGCATTGTGCCCGGTGGGCTTTGCGGCGCATCATTTCGCCTATCATCCTTTGCGTATCTTGCAACCGTGCCGGCGCATGCATGCAACCGTTTCGCCTGTTTCGTTGGATGAAGCAATCACGGCGATTGCGAATGTCATGACCGAGATGCAAACCAGCGGCGCAATGGAATTCGTGGCGGTACTCGATGCGCAACCCGAGCGCACGATGTCATTGCTCTACCGGCAATTTTTAACCGCGTTGCCGCATGGGCTTTATCTGACTTCGCCGGCGCAGGAAGGCGCGACATTGCGCGCGTTGCGTGAGATGTGCGAACAGCCGCAAGATACATTCGGTTATGATTTCGAAAACTCGCGCACGATTCTCAGTTTCGGCGCTCCACTTTTGGATGGCTGGGGCACTCCCGGCCGCATGGCGCAACTCAATAAAAATCGTCAACAAACTGATTTAAAAATCATTCAAGTTGAAACACGGCAATCGCACACGGCATTGCAGGCTGATGAATGGCTGCCAATTAAACCTGGAACAGAAGCGGCATTGGCCCTGGGACTCGCGCATGTCGTCATTCATGAACATCTTTATGATGAAGCCGCGTTGCGACGCTCTGCGCTTGATTTTGACAATTACTTGCAAGCACTCAAACCATTCACAACGGAGCAGGTTGCGGAGGTTTGTGGCACCAGTTCAAATAAGATTTTTCAGCTTGCGAGCATGCTTGCCAATCGCAAACCGTGCGTCGTAATCGGTGATGGCGATCCGGCTGCGCCATTGAGCCGCGAAACCGAACGCGCCATTGCCGGATTAAATTTGTTGCTCGGCAGTGTAAACTGCAAAGGCGGCATCGTCACGCATCGCGCGCTTCCGCTTGCGCAAGAATTTCAGCAACAACCATTGGCGCCGGCAACCGAACTTGAACACCTGCCGGATCATTCGATTCGCGTTTTGATTTTAGATGCAGCGGTCGCCAGCGGCGCGCTGCCGTGGGCGTTGCTCGAAAAGAAACTCGCGCCGCAGAAAAGTCTCATCGTGAGCCTTGCACCCAATCTTGGCGCATACGCGGAGCACGTGGATTACTTCATTCCCGCGCCCGCGATTTTCGAATCGTGGCAAGATGTGCCCACTCCTTTTGATGCGAGTACGGCCTCGTTGAATTTGTCGTGTCCGCTGTTGACTCCTCCGGCTGGCGCAATTGGGCCGTCAAGCTTTTTGCATCGTCTCGCAAACGCTGCGGGAATTCAATTCAATGCAAGCGGCGAGCAGCCTGTGCTTGATTTGATCCAGCAGCGCGTTGCTGCCATTCACGAAACACAACGCGGCAAAGTTTTCAACGTGCAAACCCGCGAATATGTCGACAATGCTGCGCTCAGTTCCTCTGACGAACTGTGGCAATTGCTCGCTGAAGGCGGTTGTTGGCTCGATGACGTGTTTGAGAGCAATACTTTGCCGCGTTCTTCTCTTTTGAAAAAAAATCAAGCTGATCTGTCAATAACCGCGAATAAAGAATCAGCGACAGAGTTTCCTCTCGTCCTTATGCCCTTCGGTTGGCGCGGCGCTCTGGCCAATCACCAAATTTCTCCGGTGATGACCAAAGTCTTCCAAGAATCCGAGTTGCGGCCGGGTGGGCAGCAGGCGCGCATCAATCCTCAAACAGGAAAAAGCCTCAACCTCGTTGACCGTGGCTTCGCGAAGATCACCACAGCCGCAGGCGTTGCAGAGGTGCGAGTGCAATTCGATGAAAGCGTCATGCCCGGCGTGATTCACGTTGCGCTCGGGCCCGCGCCGTCTGGCTTTGAAAAAGATGAAGTGTTGAACGTGGAAAATATTTTGAACATTTGCGCAATCGCAGATGATGCAACCTGGAGAGTAACTCCCGCGAACGTGCAGAGAGTGTGACGACTATGACGAAGAAGCAAGAGGGAAAATCGCGCTACGGCATGGTGATCGATTTGGATCGCTGCAACGGTTGCGGCGCATGCATGATCGCCTGTGCGGTGGAAAACAACGTGCCGCCCGCGCATGCCAAAACCAATGACCGCAACGGCCTCACATGGATGCGCGTCACGGAATACTCGAACGGCAAATCCTTTCCGGAAAGCCGGCGCGTGTTCGTGCCCATGATGTGCCAGCAATGCGAAAACGAACCGCCCTGCGTGAGCGTATGTCCGCAAAACGCCGTGCAAGTCGATCCGAAGAGCGGCATAGTTGCGCAGATTCCGGTGCGCTGTTTGGGTTGCCGTTATTGCATGACAGCCTGCCCGTATCACGCGCGCTACTTCAATTGGTGGGATGCGGAATGGCCGCAAGGCATGGAGAAAACGCTGAACCCCGAAGTCGCGCCGCGCATGCGCGGCGTGGTTGAAAAGTGCAATCTTTGTCACGGCCGATTGCAAGCAGCGCGCGCCAAAGCCGCAGCCGAGGGTCGCCGCGAATTGGCAGAAGGAGAATACGTGCCCGCTTGTGTGGAAGCATGTCCCCAAGGCGCGATTGTGTTCGGTGATCTCGCCGATGAAAACAGCGAAGTCGCAAAACTCGCGCGGGCCAAGGGTTCGTTCCGCTTTTTGGAAAGCCTGGGCACGGAATCGAAAGTTTATTACCGCTCGGAACAACCCTGGGTGAAAAAAATGGCGGAGCAAACCATGGCGCGTTCGAAAAAGGAGACAGCACATGGATAAGCAACTGCTCGCGCGCGGCGTCTCACGCAGCCCGCTGTGGAAATTTTCATTATGGCTTTTGCCGTGGATCGCGCTCTTCGGTTTGGGATTATATGCCATATACCTCTGCCTGGCCGAAGGTCTCAATCAAACCAACATGGACAATCGTTTTGCTTTTGGTTTGTGGATTTATCTCGATCTCACCATCATTGCGCTCGGTGCGGGCGCGTTTTTTACGGGATTTCTGCTTTATATTCTCAAACGGCACGAATTGAAGGCCGTCATCAACAGCACGGTGGTGCTCGGATTCATTTGCTACAGCGGCGCAATAGCTGTGTTGATGGTTGACGTCGGCCAACCGTTGCGCGCCTGGTTTACGTTCTGGCATCCCAACGTGCACTCGATGTTGACCGAAGTGACGTTCTGCATCACCTGCTATCTCTGCGTGTTGATTTTGGAATACGCGCCCATCGTGCTCAAGAATCGCAAGCTGCGCCAGATTCCTTCGTTTTTGGTTTTTGAATTCGAATTGCACAAACTTGTGCCCGTGCTGGCGGGCGTTGGCACATTTCTGTCGTTCTTTCATCAAGGCTCGCTCGGCGGATTATACGGCGTGTTGAGCGGCCGGCCCTTTGCGTTTCGCGAGGGCATCGGCATTTGGCCTTCAACTTTCTTTTTGTTCGTGCTTTCGGCAATTGCCGTGGGCCCGAGTTTCGTACTGCTCACCACGTGGCTTGCTTCGAAACTTTCGAAGAAAACATTGGTGCGCAAAGAAACGCTGGGATTATTGGGCCGCATTTCCGGCATCCTGCTGCTCGTGTATGTGCTTTTCAAAGCCATTGACACGATGATTTGGATCAACCAAACCTCGCCGGCGGTAGGATTCTCAGCTTATGAATTCTACGCGCAGCCCTCGTTCGGCACATGGATTTTGTTCACGGAGATCATCGTGCTCGGATTGATTCCGGCATTGATTCTGTTGAGTGAAAAGAAACGCCGTGACCTGCGCTGGTTGATCACGGCAGCAGTGATGGTTTGCGCCGGCGTGGCATTGAATCGTTTCGTGATGACGATTCAAACGCTTGCCCTGCCCACGCTGCCTTTTGATGAGTTTCTCTCGTATGTTCCAAGCTGGCAGGAAGTGGCGACGTTCCTGGGTGTGATTGCCTACGGCGTGCTGATCTATTCGCTTTCGTTCCGCTATTTGTCGCTCTTTCCGCAAGAGCGGGAACTGCGGCATGCGGCACAAAATGGCAAAGCCGCGCATGCGCCGTTACCACGACGGCGCGAGGTGGCTCAACCAGTGATCTAATTGCATAATGTATATTCAGCAGTACATTGTTGCATTTATCATCGTAGTCCCGCCCCCCTTGTGGGTCGCTGTTCGAGAGAGCTGCCCACAAGGGGCAGGGACTACAAAATTCATGGGCACTGCATATCAGGAGTAATAAGTCGCGGTTCTATTCGCCTTGTGTGTAATGCAAATCATCAATGGAGACCCGTCATGTTGCCGGGAGTTTATGGATTCACGTGGAATATTGGCCATCTCATTTTTCTGGGCATATTCTATACAGTCGTCGTGGTTATCGCAACGACGCTTGTGGTATGCTCGCTGCGCGCGCGCAAGGATTTGAAGGCGCGCCAAGACGAACTCATCCGCTGGCATTTGGATTTTGAGGATCTGCCGGAAGCCGCGCGTCATTGCCGCCATGAGTTGGCCGGTGAAGTGGATTATCGCCTCTGCCCGAATGAATTCGATTGCCGGAAATGCGCGCAGCACCGTGAATTCGAGGCGCGAAAATCCGCTCTCGCCGCCGCATCAAAAAAAGCGCACGAAGAAGAAAACACTCTCGGCTTCGATATGCCGCCGGATCGCATGTATCATCGCGGCCACACCTGGGTGAAGCCGGAAGCCGATGACACGGTCACCATCGGATTGGATGATTTTGGCAAGCGCCTGCTCGGCAAGCCGGATCACGTCACCTTGCCGGAAGTTGGAAGCAAACTGCAAGTCAATGGCACGGCGTGGGAGATCAAAAAACAAAACACGACGCTGCGCATTCTCGCGCCCATTGATGGTGAAGTCATTGCAACCGGCGGACCGGAGCAAGAGTGGTATTTGAAAGTGAAACCCTACGGCAACGGCGCGAATACGACACATCTATTGCGCAACGGAGAAATTCAACCGTGGCTGCTGCGCGAAATGGAGCGGTTGCAATTGGCGCTGGCGCAAGAAGGCGTGGGTGAGAGTTTGGCTGATGGCGGTGTGTTGGTTGATGATCCTGCGCAGCAACAACCGGAAGTGAATTGGGACGCGGTGTGGGGCGAGATGTTCTTGGAGCCGTGAAGAATGTCCCAAGCGCGAATGCGCGCGAATCAACAGAAAACGCAAAATTTTTATTACCCGGAAACTTTATCTTCGTTTTCAGGCAAGTTAATATCTGAAGCTTTTAAATGGCTTCAAAAGCCTCGCCCACTAAATTGGAAATCCCACAGAATCAAAAATTTTCTTGTGGGATTTCATTTTTGCGGGCGAAATTTTCAGCTCCGCCCAAACGGGACTATTTTGCTTTTGAAGGATCGCGGGCGAGATTTACTAGCCTTCGTCAGTTCATCTGCCTTCATCGAGCGCATGCCCTAATCTTTCTAAACCCGCGCGCAATGTCTCCGTCGGACCGCCAATAGCAAGGCGAAAATGCTGCGACATATCGAAAAACCGGCCGGGCACAACGGTGGTTTCATAGTTCTCGCGCAAACGTCGGCACAGGCTTGCAACGTCGCCGCGCAGCAGTTTTGGAAATGAGATCATGCCGAACTCGGATTTGACGGCCTGTAAATCATCTCGCGCGTCGAAAAACATATGCAGCAAGTTGCGATTCACCTGCAAGATCGCGCGCGCGCGTTGCGCGATACGATCGAGTTGCGCCAGCGCAATGACGCTCAAACGCTCGGTGGCATGCGGAGGAATGACGCCAAAGAGATCATTCAAACGCCACATTTTTTCCGCCAAATCTGGCCCAGCCAAAATCCAGCCGCAGCGCAAGCCGCTCAAACCGTATACTTTTGTCAGACTGTTCGTAACAATGAACTCCTCGCCCAAATGAAAAGCTGACGGCGGCATGGCTTCAAACATGGCTTCACGATAAACTTCATCCACCAATACTCTCGCCCCTACTCCACGCGCCAGCTCGCCAATTTGTTTGAGCGTGTCATTATCCGTGAACACACCGCTGGGATTGTGCATATTCGAAACGACGATGAGCTTGGTGTGGGGCGTGAGGGCGCGTTCGACTTCTGCCGGATCGACGCGGAAACCCTCTGCAAAATTTCGCTTGAAATATCTTATTTGCGCGCCGAGAAACTGCGCTGTCGAAGTCAACAATTCATAAGTGGGATGTTCGAACAAAACCTCTTCCCCGGGCGCGAATGCGACTGCCATCGCTAGATGATTCGCCATTGATGCGCCATTGGCTGCCACGACACAAGCAGGATCAACCTGGCATTTTTTTGCAAGCGCCTGTTGCAGCGGCTCATAGCCATAGAAACTCGGGCCGCTCAACTCCAAATCTTCTAATTGCACCGAAAGCTCGGCAAGGGGATAATGCGTTAGTCCACTTGAAGCGAGATTATATTTACTGCCAGAGTGCAGCTTTGCCCATTGCATGTAGGGCGAATCCATCACACGGGTCATATCGCATTTGCCTTCATTGTAAAAATATGCTCGCACAAGCCACGCAGCATTTCATAAATCAACAAGAGATGATCACCGTCTCCTCCGCCACAAAAAATAAACCGGAATACCTGCCAACAAGATCCCCAAGCCAATCAACGTATTTTGTGGGTAAGCAACAAACGTATTGATCACGATAAGCCAGCATGCCGCGACAAAGAATAACGTCGTCCAGGGATGGCCGGGCATGCGATAACTTTTCGCATGATTTTGATTGGGAGCCATGGCCTTTTCCCGGCGGCGAAAAACCAAAAGACACGTTGCCGTCAAACCGAAGAAAATGAAATCCACGGACACCACGTAGTTGAGAATTTGTTCGTAGCGGCCGGAGATTGCGATGATGATTGCCGTGACTCCCTGCATGGCAATGGCAACGATCGGCACATGTGTGCGCGGATGCAAGCGCGCCACGCTTTTGAAAAACACACCGTCTTCCGCCATGGCAAAATACACGCGCGGCGCGGTGAGAATGCCCTGGCTCAGAAAACCGAGTGTGGAAATGGTGATGCCGACCGCGATCAACGCCGCGCCTTTTTCACCGAGCACGGCGCGCATGACTTGCGAAGCGGGCGTGGTCGTGTTTGCCAGGCCCTCTGCGCCCAACACATGCACACACACAACGTTCACCGCAAGATAGAGAATCACCACACCCATCACGCCGAGCAGCAAACCGCGCGGCAAATCTCTGGCGGGATTGCGCATTTCGCCGGCCACAAAGCTCGACGTCTGCCAGCCGCCATAGGCAAACAACACGGGAATCATCGCCGCGGCAAAGGCGGTGAGCAGATTGAAATCCGCAGAACGATCAAACACAGGCGTCAGACTCATGCGCGATTCATCCGCCAGCAACAAGCCGCATAACACCAGGCCAACGATCGCCGCGATTTTCAATACCATTAAGATGCTCTGCACCGTGCTGCCAGCGCGTACGCCCAGGCAATTGATGATGGTCAGCGCTGCCAGTGCAATGGCGGCGATCATCCAATCTGCCATAGCCAAACCGGTTAGTTCGAGGAAGTAACGGCCAAAGGTTACTGCCACCGCGGCCATACCGCCGGTTTGCATGACGAGCAGGAGACACCAACCGTAGATGAACGCCACTGCGGGATGATACGCCTCGCGGATGTAGGCATATTGCCCGCCGACTTGCGGCATGCGGACGGCCAATTCCGCATAGATAAACGCGCCGAGCAACGCGATTACCCCGCCAAACAGCCACGCGCCGAGAATAAGAAATGGCGTGTGAACCTGCTGCGCCACGACATACGGATTCATAAATATGCCGGAGCCGATGATGCCGCCCATGACCAGCATGGTGGCGTCAAACAGGCCAAGCCGGCGGGAGAGTTGGGGGGAGGCGATGGCCGCGGGAGAAATTGCAGGTGAATCGTGCGATGGTTTCAAGGGTTTTCTCTTGGGTTGGAATCGAAGTTTATTTCGCCCCGTTGGGGGCCGTTTGAGATTCTATTGACTAACGATTCAGGGCGTTGCCCTTCGCTGTCATATTCGTCCCCGTTGGGGACGCGATCATGGTGAAACTGTGGTTTTTTCATCCGTTTTTCTGTTGGATGAGTTGAAAACTCTTGCTGAGTCAGCATCGAAACAAAGGGGCGTAATAAGATCTCTTGTAGCATCACCAATCCCAAACGTAACGTTTGTCAGAATTCAATCCCGCCCCGTTCGGGGCTATTTGTCTCTGCAATAGAAGTCGACTTAACGTTGTAGTAACAGGGTGTGCATGGTTTGCAGGATGTTTATGCAGGCAGAAAATAGAATTTTTCCCCAGGAATGCCACAGGATTTTTGTAAGCAACTTCTCAACCATCACCAAGCAATTCAAGCTTTCATCAACTTGATCACCGTCACTTCCGCCGGCGCACCCAGGCGAATCGGAGGGCCCCAATAGCCGGTGCCATTACTGACGTAGATCCAGGTGTTGCCGTGTTTGTGCAGGCCGGACACATAAGGTTGTTGCAAGGGCACGAGAAAATTCCACGGAAAGAGCTGGCCGCCGTGCGTGTGGCCGGAGAGTTGGAGATCGAAGCCGGCCTCGGCGGCGGCAAAGATGCTGCGCGGCTGATGCGCGAGCAGAATCTTGACGTCAGCATTTGGCGCATTGGCAATAGCCAGTGCGGGATTAGAATCATGATGCGGAATGAACGGCCCGGCGCCGAAATCCGGCACACCCGCGATGAGAATGTGGCTGTTGCCGTGTTGCAAAATGCGATGTTCATTCAGCAACACCGTAAAGCCCAGGCGTTGCGCTTCAGCCAACCACGGTTCCGCGCCGGAATAGTATTCGTGATTGCCGGTGATATAGAATTTGCCATAACGCGCCGAAAGATTCGCCAGCGGCGCAACCTCGTCACGAAGATTTGACACCAGGCCATCGGCGAGGTCACCGGTAAAAGCAATCATGTCCGGCGCAAGCTGTTGCACTTGCGCGACCACGCTTTCGACGAATTTGCGTTTGATGGTTTCGCCCACGTGCAAGTCGCTGATCTGCACGATGCGCAAGCCGTGCAACTCCTCCGGCAGGTGTTGCAACGGAATCGTCACGTCAACAACTCTGGGCTTGCGCCGCGCTTGATAAACGCCATAACCCAACAGCAAACCGGCCAGGCCTAACACGACGAGATTGGTCGTCTGCAAAAACTCGGCTGCACGATTGCCGTGCAAGATGGTTGCAGCAAGACTCGGCGAGCCATTGACCAACGCAAAGGCTTTCTGCGCGCCGGCAAAGACGAGCCATGTGACATCGCGAAACAGCAGCAGGAAAAACAAAAAATTCAAGCCTCCCATGCTCAGGTAAGTCACCCACACGAGCACAGGCCGCCACGCCGGGCGTTCGCGCCGGCGTGAGGAAGCAAATGTGAACGGCGGCAGTATCATAAAAATCAAAATGCCTGCCCACGCCAGGGTCTGCATGAAGGCGTTCAACCCGGAGGGAGAAATCAAACGCCAGCCAACATAGCCATAAGCAAAAGCATAGATGCTAAACGCGATGAGGAAAAACATTATCCCACCTTATAGAGCAAAAAGCAAAAAGAAAGAAGCAAGAAAGACAAAGAGCCAATATGTTTGACTGGGGAACGAAAACGTCATTCAAACCATCTGCGTTTCGATGAAATGCAATTCCCCTTCGCAAACAGCCTCGGGCAGATCCGCCGGCAGCAGGAATGAATTGCCGCGCATGATTTCCTGCTGAAAACTTTCCGTGCGCAACACGCCCGTGCCCTGCAGGATCGTTACGATCCGAAAGCTCTGCAGCGCTGGCGGGAAAAGATGGCGCTGCGCAATGGTCCGTTCGGTCATGATGAAATATTCATTTCGGGTCAAGTAGCGAAACCGGTTTTGCTGTTCCTGTTGCCACTCACCCGGCGGAGGCGGCGTGTGCACGTTATAGTCGATGACTTCCAAAGCCTTTTCGACATGCAACGGCCGGCCTTTGCCCTGGTTATCGACGCGATTCCAATCGAAGATGCGATACGTTGTGTTGGAGTTCTGCTGCACTTCATAAATCAACATGCCGCCCAGACTCGCATGCACGGTGCCGGCTCGCAAGAAGAAGAAGTCGCCAGTCTTTGCCGGCAGGCGCTGCAACACACCTTCAGTATCCTTGCGCGCAGCCGCTGCGAACTGTTCGCGTGTAACGCCCGGCCGCAAGCCATAGATCAACTCGGCATTCTCCTCCGCATGCAAAACATACCAGCCCTCGGTTTTGCCAAAGCGTTCGTTTTCCAAACGCTGCGCCGCAGCGTCATCAGGATGCACTTGCACGCTGAGGGGCTGACTCACATCCAAAAACTTCACCAGCAGCGGAAATTGTGCGCCGTATTTTTGTACGACATTTTCGCCGAGCAACGCGTGCGGATATGCGGCCACGAGCTCCGTAAGCGTTTTGCCGGCAAATGCGCCGTTGCGGATCTTGCTCTCTCCTTCCCGCCGTGTTGAAATCTCCCAGGATTCCGCATAAATGCCGGAGGCCGGCAACCTTTTTCCGAGCATCGTTTCCAATCTTCGTCCACCCCAAATATAAGGCATATAGCTCTCTTCAAAAAAAAGCGGATACTTCACAACTGCCATGATATGACTCCTGTTTTCAAACAAGCTGAAAATCGAAACTCTTGAGCAGCTTTGAGGACTTCGCCTACAGTAAGTAGAACAGCCACAGAAAGAAAATTTTTCTGTGGGATTTTATTTCAGTGGGCGAAACACTTTCAGAATTTTATTCTGACTTTGAAAATCTAATCGTTTAGCGGTTAAATCGCAGGCGAGTATAGCAACTGGTTCGGCAAAACTCAAGCGCTATCTGCCATTACAAGCTTACACAAAATGTAATTGGGAATTCAGTTTGTATCATTTGGTTTCAGTGAAGGCCTGTGAGACAGATTCACCTTGTGCAGTCTGGTTGACAACCAGCGCGAATATTGGAGAATATCCAGGTTTTGCTCGCGACATACACGCGGCACAGAAACACGTATCGTGCGGCACGAAGCTTGCTAAAGAAAAAGGCAAATGACTTATGATCGCTGACAGGAAGTCGGCAAAACAAGCGCGTCCGGCATGACGATGAGCCGGCTTCTGGTAACGGAGAATTGACATTAGGACGACCTGAGCAGGAAGCTCAACACTCTTTGCTGCTCTCGCAATGTCGGACGCACTCGCCAACTACGTTTCACCATAAAGTTGTGGCTCCCCCTCACAGCCAAGAGGTCCGGGTCGAAAGGCTCGGGCCTTTTTTTATTTTCATCGCATTTGTGGGTTGAATTTTTATATTCCCTTTCGGTTCGCGAGCAAGTATCTTATCCAACTGAAAGAGGTTTTTATGCCGCTAAACCTGCAAGGCATTTTCCCACCGGTACCCACCCCCTTTGAAAACAGCCATTTTGCGCCCCACCGCTTGGTGGAAAATCTCAGCCGCCTAAATGAAACGGGATTATCCGGTTACGTTATACTCGGCTCGAACGGTGAAGCGCCGCTGTTGAGTCGCACAGAAAAATTGGAAATCGTGCGCGTCGCGCGCCGCACCATCCCAACCGAGAAACGCATGATTGTCGGCGCCGGCATGGAATCCACCGAGACAACGGCTGTCTTTACCATGCAGGTGGCGGACTTGGGCGCGGAAGCAGCGTTGGTATTAACGCCTTTTTTCTATCGTGAGAGCATGTCGCACGAGGCTCTACGCCGGCATTTTGAGAAAATTGCAGAGGCCTCGCCCATTCCCATTCTGATTTACAATGTGCCAAAATTTACCAATCTAAATGTTTCTGTAAGCCTGGTTGCACAGCTTGCGCAACATGAGAACATCATTGGAATGAAAGATAGTGCAGGCAATCTCAGTCAATTGCTCGAATTTCGGGAGAAGACGCCCGAGGGTTTTCAAATTCTGCTCGGCTCAGATGCGATTTTTTTCGCAGCGCTCGCGCATAATTTTCGCAGCGCGATTCTCGCGCTGGCCAACGTCGCCCCTCGCGAACTGGTCGAGTTGCGGCGCTTGGTGGATAACAACCAATGGGAAGCGGCGCAAGGCCTGGCTAACAAACTCGCGCCGGTGGGCAGGTTGATCATAAGCCGTCTCGGCGTACCGGGATTGAAAGCAGCGCTGGATGAATTGGGTTATTTCGGCGGCACGCCGCGGCCGCCGCTGCTGGCTTTGGAAGAGCCGGCCCGGCTGGAGATTCGTGAAGTTCTGCGCCAGGCGGGTCTGCTGTGAGTAGGTGCTTCAAAATAGCCCTTTCATTGAGCCGCGAAATTATGTCACCACTTCGTGGTTTCATGAAAAAAAAACGCCAACTGACTATAATCATGTCATCCCTTTTGAATTTTCCGCACCGAGAATCCCGAAGGGATGACATGATTGCAGAAAGATAGTCAAAAAAAACAGGTTAAAACCCTGTGAGGGCGACATATTTACTGCACCAACTTTTGGGAATTGCACCCATTGAAAATCGTTCCGGCCATGAGAGCGCCGGCGATTGATCCTTTTCAGAGGCACACATGTCGAAAGCCACAAAACAAAAGCTTTGTTTTATAATCATGCCTTTCCATCCGGATTTGATGCCGGTTTTCACCGATGCCATCAAGCCGGCCTGCCAACAAACCGGATTTAAGGCCGTGCGTGTGGATGAATTGGAGGGCGTGTATAATATCAATCGCGAAATTATCGAGCACATTTTTATTAGCGACGCGATTATTGCCGACCTGACCAACTGGCGGCCCAACGTGTTTTATGAATTGGGCGTGGCGCACGCCATCAGCAACAAGGCGATTATGATCATCAACAAGAAAGATGAAATTCCTTTTGACATCAAAATGTACAGTTGCATTTTATATGAACAAAACAAGGCCGGCTTGACCAAACTTGCGGCCAATCTGGTCAAGTCGCTCAAGAGCTTGGAGGTATGGCGCAAAGAGCCGGCGAATCCGGTGCAAGATCACAATCCGACCATCTGCATTCCCAAACGGGAGTTGGATGATATCCGCGGCAAATTGCGCGAGAAAGATGATTTGCTGCGCCGGCACGATACCGCAATCGATACCCTGCAAAAAACGCTTACCGAAAAGAATAATCTATTGCAGAGCAACAATGCGGCATTGACTAAAATGCGCAACAAACTGATGGCGAAGGAAAAATTGCTGCGCGCAGCGCCGACCAATGCGGACATAAAAGCGTTGCAGAAGCAGTTAAAACAAAAAGAGCATGAAATCGCGGCATTACAAAAAGAGGCAAACAAATTACGCGCGCTGCTAAAGTAAAGACGGTGCGTCGCAGAGGCCTCGCTCGCGCGAGGGCGAACTTTGCATTTGACTTTTTGAGGTTTTGTTTTATGTTGATTCCGGCAGAGGCGAACGAATATGCGCCCCGCATCCGCGCTGAGTTATTCACTCTCTTTCCCCAAAGGCATCGTATGCACACCCACATCAACAAAATGCAATGCGTCGTACCTCCACACATGCTGAAACGAATCGCTGAAAATGGCACGCCGGCGCAGCAGGAGTGGGCGAAGCGCACGCTGGAATCCTCCGAAAAATTTCGCGGGCAGCGGCAGACCTACACCGAGCATGCCACCCTCGCGCGCGCGGCGCAGTCCGATCGCCTGGAACGCATCGTCTACGACGCTAAAAACGGGAAATCATTACCCGGCCAGAAAGCGCGCAGCGAAGGCGCGCCGCCCACCGGCGATGCCGCGGTTGATGAAGCTTACGACGGCGCGGGCGCAACCTACCAACTGTTCAAAGAAGTCTATGAACGCAACTCCATCGACGGCAACGGCCTGCGCCTGGATTCCACGGTGCATTATGACAAGGGCTATGACAATGCGTTTTGGAACGGCGAGCAAATGGTTTATGGCGACGGCGATGAAGATCTGCCGATTGCCGAGCGTTTGTTCAATCGCTTTACGATTGCGCTCGACATCATCGGCCATGAGTTGGCGCACGGCGTCACGCAGCATGAGGCGCGTTTGGTTTATTGGGATCAATCGGGCGCATTGAATGAATCGTTCTCGGATGTGTTCGGCGCGCTGGTCAAGCAGCGCCAGCTCAATCAAACCGCCGGCCAGGCGGACTGGCTCATCGGCCAGGGCTTGCTGACGGCCAACGTCAACGGCGCAGCGCTGCGTTCGATGAAAGCGCCGGGCACGGCATATGATGATCCGATTTTGGGCAAGGATCCGCAGCCGGGTCATATGAGCGCATATCAAAATGTCGATTATGACAACGGCGGTGTACATATCAATTCCGGCATTCCGAATCATGCGTTTCATGTGGTCGCGCGTGAAATCGGCGGGTATGCGTGGGAAAAAGCCGGGCGCATTTGGTATCTCACCTTGCGCGACAAACTTTCGACGCGCTCGAATTTTCAGGAGGCCGCCAATCTCACGCATCAAGTTGCGGGCGAGCTTTTTGGCGCTAATAGTTTGGAACAGCAGGCGGTGCGCAAGGGCTGGGCGGAAGTGGGCATTACCATTGCCACGGGGGGCGGAGGCGATACCGGCGGCGGCAACAAGGGCTGCCTGCTCATGCCGGTGGGTGCGCTGGCAGCGCTGCTGCGAAGATGAATGCAGATTTAAGCGTAAGCCAGACAACAGGGCATGCGAAGAAACGCAACCATCAAAACGTAACGTTTCCCGCGAGAAATTTTCTGCTAGGCATTTTTGACACTACGTGTTGACTGGAAAGGAGAGCAAAATGCTAATCCAATTTGAACGGTTTGGCGGCTTCATGGGACGGCGCATGGCGACGACCATTGATACAAGCTCACTGTCGCCGGAAGAAGCGCAAGAGTGGCAAGAGTTGGTGACCGCGGCAAACTTTTTTGAGCTGCCGGATCATCTCGCCGCGCCCACCCGAGGCGCTGATCGCTTTTATTACAAACTCAGCATCGAAAACGAGCTGCAACAGCACACCGTTGAAGCCAGCGAATCTGCGCTGCCGCCGGATTTGGAGCCGCTGCTGCAACGCTTGAGCGCGCAGATGCGCCGGCCTTCCAGCATGTGATTTGATTTGTTAGATTAAATCTAATGACGCTGCTTGTGCAAGCGTTATGTCTAGCAGCGTTTGCCTCTCCGTCATTTTGTAGGCTCGCCCTGGATCGCGGTGATTTATGGCTTTGACTTACCTGCTTATCCCACTCTTGGGTCGAAAATTCATCTCAGCGCGCCGTTAGCCGGCTACCATCGTATGCAACGCATTCTCTATCTCATCCAAAAAGAATTTCGCCAGGTCTTTCGCGACCGCGCCATGCTGGTCATCATGTTTTTCGCGCCAGTCGTGCAAATGCTGGTGATCGGCTCAGCTATTACGACTGACGTCAAGAACGTGACGTGCATTCTCTATGATGCCGACAACAGCACCGCCAGCCGCGAATTGTGCCGGCGTTTTGCCCATAACCCCTATTTCAATGTGATTGGATATGCTGAAAGTCCCGGCGGCATTCGCAGCGCTTTGGATAATTGGCAGGCGCAACTCGGCATTTTTATCGAAGCAGACTTTGGGCGCAATCTTGAGCGCGGCTTGCGGCCGAACGTGCAAATCATCGCTGACGGGCTGGACGCGAACACCGCCGGCATCGCCCTTGGTTATGCCCAGGGCATTCTCACTTCCTATGCGCAAGAATTCTCACAGCCGCAACCAGGGCGTCTGCCTGTGCTCAGTGAAACGCGCATGTGGTACAATCTCAATCTCGAAAGCAAGCATTACATGATTCCCGGCCTGATCGGGCTGCTGATCACGCTTGTGACAATGTTCCTAACCTCGATGGGACTCGTGCGTGAAAAAGAAATCGGTACGCTCGAACAGTTGATGGTGACCCCCATTCGCTCCGTCGAGTTGATCATCGGCAAAGTCCTGCCGTTTCTCCTCATCGGCCTGGTGGAAATCAACGTGATGCTGGCGGTCGCATTTATTTTTTTCAAACTACAGCTTGCCGGCAACTATTTTTTGCTGCTCGGCGTCTCGCTGCTGTATTTCATGACCAGTCTCGGGTTGGGTATTTTCATTTCGACGCTTGCCGACACCCAGCAGCAAGCCATGTTCATTTCATGGTTTTTCATGATTTTTCTTTTGTTGATGTCCGGCTTTCTCACGCCCATTGCCAATATGCCGGAAAACTGGCAGCAGGCGACATATTTAAATCCCATGCGTTATTATATCAATTTGTTGCGCGAGATCTTTCTGAAGGCCACGCCGCTCAAATTTTTGTGGAATGAAATCATTCCGCTTGCGCTGTTCGGATTGTTGATCATCACGGCGAGCGCGTTGAAATTCAAAAAGCGGGTGAGTTGAGGGCGCGGCCTTGATCGTGATTCGGCAACAGCCTGCATAAATTGACTCGTTAGTTGGAGAATTACTGCAATGGAAGCATTCATCAATGGCATCAATCTTCATTATGAAGATCACGGCCACGGTTTGCCCGTAATTCTGCTGCACGGTTTTCCGCTGACTCATGAAATCTGGCAGCCGCAGATCGAGGCTCTGCAAAACGAATGTCGCGTCATCACGCCGGATTTGCGCGGTCACGGCAAAAGCGAGGCGCCGGGCGAAGTTTATACGATGGCCGGGCTGGCAGACGATATCGCCGGGCTGATCAAGCATCTCAACTGCGGGCCGGCCATCATCGCCGGACATTCGATGGGCGGCTACGTTGCCTTTGCGTTTTATCGCCGGTATGCGGATTTGGTTAAAGGCCTGGTGTTGGTCAGCACACGCGCCGCAGCAGACACGCCCGAGGGCAAAGCGAATCGTGAGGCGATGGCGCAGCGCGCGGAGCGGGAACGCAGCAGCGCGGTTGCGGTGGAAAAGATGCTGCCGAACATGATGTCTCCCGCCTCCCATGCCGCGGATCCTTCACTCAAAACCAACATTGACGCGATGCTGGCAGCCACTTCGTTTCATGGCATCGCGGGCGCGCAACGGGGCATGGCGAGCCGCAACGACAGCAGTGATCTGCTGCCAACCATTTCGGTTCCCACCTTGATCATTGCCGGAACTGCCGACGCGTTGATTCCACCGGTCGAATCGCAAAACATGGCGCAAGCAATTCACGGCGCGGAGTTGCAACTGCTCGACGGCGCCGGCCATCTTCCCAGCCTGGAAAAGCCGCATGAATTCACCGCCGCACTGCAACATTGGCTGCGCCGGCAATTTGCGCAACCTTGAGAACCAGTCGGGTATCAAGAAATTCAAAAAAACCGGAACGATTGCCATCCCACAATCCCGGTTTCCAGCCTGCAATTTTATCACCAAAAAATTGTGCCATCGTTGTCAACCTCATGGCGTATTCCCCTGTCCTAACTTGTGCAAGACAAATAGGAAATGACAGGGCACGCCCGGCAGACGTCTGAAAAGGTTCACGCATGATGGAAGACGAAGTTCATTTGATTCGGCGACTCCAGTCGGGCGAATCCTCGGCATTTCGCGAGTTGGTGGAAAACCACAAACGGCGCGTGGTGGCGCTTGCCTTTGATTTGATGGGCAATCTCCAGGACGCCGAAGATGTGTCTCAGGAAGCCCTCATGAAAGTCTATCACGGCATTCGCGATTTTCGCGGCGAGGCGCAGCTCAGCTCGTGGATGTATCGCATTGTGGTGAACATTTGCATCAATCGCCGCCGCAAAAAGGCGGTTTCGGCAATGGAATTACGTGAAACATTCGAGGGCAACGAAAAGCATGCAGCGCATGCCAGTGAGACGGCGGAGGCGAATCCCGAATTAACTGCCGAGGCCGGCATGATTCGTGAGCATTTGCGCGCCGCGCTCGATCACCTCTCACCGCAACAGCGCAGCATTTTCATCATGCGCCATGATCAGGACATGCCCTTGCAACAAATCAGCGAGATTTTGAAAATCTCCGAGGGCACCGTGAAAAGCCAGCTCTTCCGCGCCTTGCGCAAACTGCAAAAGCAGCTCGCGTTTTATCGCGCCGATTTGGGAATCAGTTAACAAGGTTGAAGCGCCATGACAAATTGCCAAAAATATGAAACCCTGCTGATTGACAAGCTTTTCGGCGATATTGATACGCGGCAGGAGAAACAACTCGAGGCGCATCTGGCGTCGTGTCCGGCGTGCCGGGCCATGCTCGCGGAGTTTCGCGAGGTGCGCGAATCACTGGGAAAGCCGCAGCGCCCGGATGTGCCCGCGCACTTTTGGGAGGGTTACTGGGAGCGTCTGATCAAACGGATGGATCATGAGCCGCCGCCCTCGCCCTCGCTGTGGGAACGTCTGCTTTCGTTTATGCCTGCAAGAGGGACGCCCATCCTGCAAATCGCCTCTGCTGCAGCCGTACTCGTGCTCGGCATCTTCATCGGGCGAACTTTTTTCCAGGACTCGCCGCAAGTGACGGCGACGGACGCCACGCCGCCGGACGCTGCTGAGGTTCAACAAGTCGCTGCGCGCAGCGAGCAACTGCTTGAGCGATCGAAGATCCTGTTGATCGGCATTGTAAATGAAGATCTCTCGGCAGCCAGCGCGCAAGATCTTAAACATCAGCAGCAGACTTCGCGCACGCTGCTCACGGAAGCGCGCGATTTGCGCGCAACATTGCAGCAGTCTCCCGATCGCCGGCTGGTGCAACTGCTCGATCAACTGGAAGTCGTATTGTTGCAGATCGCCAATCTCGAGGCCGCGCATGATCTAGCTTCGATCGAGTTGGTGCGCAACGGCATCAATCGCGAGGGCTTGTTGCTCAAAATCAATCTTGAAGAGTTGGCGCGGCAATCGCAAGCGCCGCCCGCGCCGCGGGATCACCAGAAAAAGATGTTGTAATCATCTCATCGCAAGGAAACGAGGTTTTCACATGAGACGCTTAATTTGGTCGATGGTATTGATGTTATGTGTTGCGGGCAAAATGGCCGCCGAAGTGGAACAACGCAAAGCGCCGCATCCCTGGGCCGGAGTGTTTGCGTTGTTGCAAACGCCGAAGGGCGAAGCGCAAGACGACGCTTATCAAGCGTATAAATCCGCGCAGAATTTCGTTTATGAGCAACGCTGGGCCGAAGCCATCACGCAATTGCAGGCGTTCTTGAGCAAATATGCCGGCAGCAAATATGCCGCAGATGCGAATTTTTGGATTTGCTACAGCCAGGAAAAACGCGGCGATGATGCGGAAAAAGTTTATAACGCCTACAAAACCTTCATCAAAAACTATCCACGCAGCGGCTACGTTGACGAAGCTAAGGCGAATATGATTTTGCTGGCCGCCGCGCTTGCCAAAGCCGGTAAAACAGGCTATCAAGCTGAGGTGCAGGCCATGCGCCAGGACGCGGATGAAGAGCTGCGCTTGCAGGCGCTTTACGCCCTGGGGCAGCACGATGACGAAGAGACGGTTAACACGCTCAAAAGCCTGCTGGCCTCGGAAAAAAGCCCGAATGTTCGCAGAAAAATCGTGTATGTTTTCGGGAATATCGATTCGCCGGAAGCCGTGAAAACATTGAGCGAAATTGCGACGAATGATCCTGATGCGGGCGTGCGCAAAAGCGCCGTGATGACGATTGGCAACAGCGACTGGGAGGGCGCCGTCGCGTTTCTCACGCGCATCGCGAAAAGCGATCCGGAGCCTGAAATTTCCAAAGCCGCGGTTTATGCAATTGCAAATCAATCCTCTCGCGAAGCCGTCAATGCTTTGAGCGACATTCTCGGCAACGCCACCTCACTGGAAATTCGCAAAGCCGCGCTTTACTCGCTGGGCAACACCGGTGAAGAGACGGCTTTGCCGGCGCTCGAAAAAACCGCGCTGCAAGGCGGCGATCCCAAACTGCAGGAGGCGGCAGTATACGCTATCGGCAATATGGGTTCTGCTGAGGCGCTGCAATCCCTGCAAAGCATCTTTGCCAAGAGCACAACGGCAAGCGTGCGCCGCGCCACGGCTTATGCCATTGCGAATACCGGTGAACCCGCAGCCGCCACGTTTCTGGCAAATAGCGCGATGACTGAACCCGATGACAAAATCGCGGAAGCATTGGTGTATGCCATCGGCAACCTGGGCTCGGAAAACGCCGTAGAAAAGCTCCAACCGTTGGTGGACGGCGCGCGCGCCCCCGGGGCGCGCAAAGCCGCGCTGTATGCCATCGGCAATACCGGCGGCGAAAAAGCCGTGCAGGCGCTGGCGAAAATCGCGATGACACAAAAAGATGAAGCGCTACAAAAAGCCGCGGTTTATGCGATCGGCAATGCCGGCGACCGGGTCGCGGTCAGCACGCTTTCCGAACTGATCAATAATCTCACTTCGCCGGAGGCGCAGATTGCCGCAATTCACGCGCTGGGCAACACGAATGATGATGAGGCTGTGCCGGCGCTCTACAAACTCGCGTCGCAATCGTCCAATCAAAAAGTTCGCAGTACGGCCGTGAATGCGCTGGGGCAAATTGATTCGCCTAAAGCCAAAGAAGCCTTGCTCAAAATTATTCGAGGAGAAAAGCCATGAAACGCCGAATGCAACAACTCGCCTGTTTATGTTTGATGTTGCTCGTTGTCGCGCCGCTGCGGTTGCGCGCGCAGGACAAACCGGAGGCCAGACCCCAAAACGCGCGCCGGGCGGATGAATTAGATTCGCTCAAGCAGGGCAAGCTTGCCCGGCAGCATGAAAAACTGGCGCGGGAGATGGAGGAGATGGGAGAACGGCTGCGCTTTGAGCTCGTCCCCGAGCTGGAAGAATTGCGAGATGCGCTTCCCGATCTGCATGAAGAACTGGCCCCCGCGTTGGCAGCATTGGAATTGCCTGACCTCGAAGCAGAACTTGCCCAACTGCGAGAGTTGCCATTTGAATTGCACATGGCTTTGCCGGAATTGGCAGGTTTTCCGGAGATGCTGCCTATTCCCGAAATTCCGCCGATGCCGGAGATTCCGCCGATGCCCGTACTAGCACCGCACGCACCGCTCCTCGACTATGGCTTTCATCGTTCCGGCATTTCCTCGCGCTATAAAAAATATTTGAGCGCCGATGAGTCGGTGCAAGCTGAGGCGTTGCGCTCGTTGTTGCATCAGGATGAAAATTTGGCGCTTCCGGAATTGCAGAAGATGAGGTCGCATCAAAATTGGGCGATGCGCGCTGCCGTCGCTGACATGCTGGGTGAAATGGAAGACAAAGAGGCGGTGACAATCTTGCGGGAAATTTTGAAGAACGACGTCGATCAACGCGTACGCCGTGCGGCTGTGCGGGCGCTGTCGCGGCGTTCGGAGCCGGAAGCACGCGCAGCGTTGCGGGAATTGTGGCAAAAGTAAACCCGGAGGTTCGGTCACCGCTGGCCGCGATTTTAAAATTTTCGTTTTGATGAGTACAGTTTGTTGCGACCGGTTCTAACAAACTCACACGAGACGATCATTTTGTGAAAACGTTTTGTCGGTGTTGAATCAAAACAAATACGGCCGCAATTTCTCCTATAGCATCTTTCCTCATTTTTATTTAAATACATCCTCGAATAATTGACCGGCCGGTTTCATTGCGCGTCACTCGTGCGGAGCCGGCTGGTCGATTTCTGAAACCAGACTTTCATCCACGATTCCCCCCAAACGAGGACGCAAATGACATCGCCCACTTTGTATAACACCGTTTTGCTGTTCGGCCCTCCGGGCGCCGGCAAGGGCACCTGGGGAAAAATTTTGGGTATGATGCCGGGTTTCTATCATCTCTCGACCGGAGAGATGTTTCGCAAGATGGATACAGAAAGCGAGCTTGGCATCAAGGTGATGGAATTCATGCGGCGGGGCGAGCTGGTGCCGGACAATATCGTGTTCAATTTGTGGACGCAGCACATGCAGACCGCCGTTTTGATTGGGTCCTTCAAACCGCAGCGGGACATTCTGATTCTCGACGGCTTTCCGCGCACGCCGCATCAAGCTCAGACCTTGAAAAATGTCGCATCAGTGAAGGCAATATTGCTGTTGCATTGCCCGGATCTCGAAATTTTGATCAGACGCCTGCATCGTCGCGCGGTTTTGGAGAATCGCCATGACGACGCCAGCGAACCGCTGATTCGCCAGCGCCTGGTCGTCTTCGAACGCGAAATGCACAAAACCCTCGCGGCGCTTCCGCAAGAATTGATCGAAACCATCGACGTTTCGCAAGCGCCGGTACACATTCTCGCGGCGATCAGCGCCGTGCTCAAACAACGCTTGCCGGTCGCGCCCGCATAACATTACACCAGAGCCTCGAGGATCTTCAAATAATCGAATGCTACACGCTCGCGCACTTCGTCCAACCTAACCCAGACACAGCGCCCTTCGCGCGAATCGCGCAATGCGCCGCCGCCGACCCGGCCTTCATAAACGATATCGACGGTGCGCACCCACGTTCCCGGCCGTTTTCCCGAAAGCGTGCCAAGAATGCCTGTGATTTTGAGTTGCAAACCGGTTTCTTCCTTGACCTCCCGCTCCGCCGCATGCTCTGCCGTTTCATTTAAATTGATATGCCCGCCCGGCAAACCATATCCCTTGCCATCACGCCGTATGATCATCAAAAATTTGTCTTGCTCTTTCACCACCACCGCCACGCTGACAAACGGCGGAAGCTGGCCTGCCGTCAAGACGTAAAGCAGGCGTTGCAACAGAGCCAGCAACAGTCGCATCGTTAAAAAAATGATTTTCACAAAATTTTCCTCCAGCTCACTTGCGTCCAAAACCTGGCTGTCAGTCTCAGTTGACAACGTCTAAAAGTCATGCGTAAGGAATAACGTTCACGTGCTCGTCAATTTCAAGACGATTTTGCAACACCGCCAAGTAAAGTTTCGGAATTGTTCCGTACTCTGCCCCAGCGCGCGTATAGTTTATAATATCTGAAAGAGTTTTGCGGAGCGCCAACGCCAGAAAAAATAAAGCCAGCCGCAGTCTACAATTCCGCATGAAATCTGGCGCCTGCGCTTTTGGGCAGGGATGAATTTGCCGCGAGGGTGCAACCCGCGGCAAGCCAATTATTGATACGGCGTGGCAAGGGAACCGTCACGGGTATAAAAGTCAATCAAACAAAGATGAATGGAGAAAACCTCCGTGGATAAGAAAAGAATCCGTTTGGTGCTCTTTTCCACATGGGGGAGCGACTACAAGCAAGCCGAGTTTAGCGTCTCGACTTTTGCCGGCATTCTAGCCGGCGGGTTGATCGCGCTTTTTTTGCTCGGCGGCGGCTTGTTATTCAGCTCGAAACTCATCTTTGAAAATTTCTATTACAAAATTCAAGAACGCCGGCAGGCGAAGCTGATGGAACGCTTCGCCGAGTGGAAAAATCGTGTGGAAGATCTGGCGCATCGTTTTGATAAAACCCTGGGCTCGACGCGTTCGCTTGCCCTGACGATGCGCGAACCGGGCGAGCAAAAAAACGCAGCCGAGCAGCTCGACGGCCGCGGCGGCGCGTTCATCGACGAAGACGACAATATCCTGCCGACGCTGACCGGCGGCCGCGGCACGCCCGACGCCAATCTTTACCGCGACGAACCGGAGGTGAAAGAAAAAGCCGCTCCGCACGAACACAACCCCACGGATCTCATTTCCGAGCTGGAATCGCGCTTGAGCGACACCCGTGAGGCGCATCAAATCATCTTTGAAAAATTTGAAGAACGCCGCAAACAGCTTGAGCATATCCCCTCCATCAAACCGATTTTTAATGGCCGCATTACGGACTTTTTTGGCAAGCGCGTCGATCCTTTCGTGCGCAAAATCCGGCATCACCGCGGCCTCGATGTGGCGGCGCCGTACAACTCACCAGTTTATGCTCCGGCAGCCGGCACCGTCGAATTCGTGAAGACCCGCTACGTGCCCAAGCGAGGTTACGGTCGCGTCGTGATTTTGAATCACGGTTATGGCATCAAAACGTTGTACGGCCATCTTGCTCAAGTCAATGTGAAGCTCGGCCAGAGAATTGAGCGCTGGGACGTCATTGGCCTGGTGGGCGCCACCGGCCGCGCCACCGGCCCGCATTTGCATTATGAAGTTTGGGTTGATGGTAAAGCCCGCGATCCGGGAGAATTCATTATCAATGAGTAAACACGCCAGCGCCACGAATCTGCACCGCATGCGTTAACGATAATCTCTGTGCCCGTAAAGGCGATGAACGAAAGGTCATCGCCTTTCTTTTTTGCCGAGAAAAAACTTGAGTCTCGGCCTAAAATTCGCTAGGTTGCGCGGCAAATCCAGCCGTATAAATTTCTGCAACCCGTCGATTATGTTCTCGCCCAGCGCGCTTAAACAACTCTTGCAAACGGCAAAAGCCCGTGTTGCGCCTTTGCCTGGCCTGAAACATTCTGCCGTGCTCATGATTTTGTTTGAAGCCGGAACGCCGGCGCAAACTCATGCCGTCTTCATTATGAAAACGGCTGACGGTTCGCGCCATGGCGGGCAAATCGCCTTCCCGGGCGGCCGCGTCGAGCCGGAAGACTCCTCGACACTGGCGACCGCGCTGCGCGAAACACGCGAAGAAATTGGCATCGCGCCCGAACAACTTGAGGTGATGGGAAGT